>JBBQML010000737.1:0-3110 GCA_038328885.1 Verrucomicrobiota bacterium
CACGCCATGGCCGCCCGCCTGCAGACGGCCTACAGCGACCTCCGCGGAACTCTCACCGATCGCGAACTCCTCCACGAGCGGCTGACCCGCACCCACGACGGACTGCGGAAAGCCCACGAGGAACTCGAGGAACGCGTGGCCGCCCGAACCCAGGAGCTCCATGATGCCAACCGCCGTTTGAGGACCGAAGCGGTCGAGCGCCAACGCACCCAGGCCGCCTTGGCCCAGGCGAATCTCCTGCTCCAGGACAGCACGCGCGAGGCCCAGCGGATGGCCGCCGAGGCCGCCCAGGCCAACCTCGCGAAAAGCCAGTTCCTCGCCAACATGAGCCACGAAATCCGTACCCCGATGAACGGTGTCATCGGCATGACGGATCTCCTGCTCGACACCCCACTCTCACCCGAACAGTTGGAAAGCGTGGAGGTGATCCGCACCAGCGGTGAAGCCCTCCTCGCCCTCATCAATGACATCCTGGACCTCGCCAGGATCGAGGCCGCCAAACTGGTCCTCGACGTGGTCGACTTCGACGTCGTCGCCCTCGTCGAGGAAACCGTGGCCCTGCTCGCCGTCCGCGCCGCTCAGAAGGACCTCGAGCTGGTTTGCGACATCGACCCGAACGTACCGCCGCGCGTCCGAGGCGATCCGGGCCGGCTTCGACAGATCCTGACCAACCTCGCGGGGAATGCGGTGAAGTTCACTGATCGCGGCAGCGTTCACCTGCAAGCAGCCCTCACCGCCACCGAGGATCAGCAGGTCACCCTCCGGTTCACGATCCAGGACACCGGGATCGGCATCCCCCAGGAGCACATGGACTCCCTTTTCACGCCATTCAGCCAGGCGGACGCCTCACCCAGCCGCCGCCATGGCGGCACCGGCCTCGGTCTCGCCATCTCCCGGGAGATCGCCCTGCTCATGCACGGCTGCATCGGCGTGGAGAGCGAGCCCGGTCACGGCTCCACCTTCTGGCTCGTCATCCCCTTCCAACTCGCACCGGCACCGGAGCCCTCAACCCACCCCGAAACCTCCGTCGACCTCGCCGGCCTGCGCGTGGTGCTCGCGGACCCGAGCGAATCAGCACGCCATGCCATGCGCCGCCAACTCGAGTCGTGGGGTTGCCGCATCGACGAGTTCGCGGACGCCCCTTCCACCCTCCTGCACCTGCACCAGGCCGCCCGCGAGCAGGATCCCGTCCTCGTCGCACTCGTGGACCGGAAGCTGACCAGCCTCGGTGCCGTGGTGCGGGCCGAGCCCATGCTCGGCGTCACGCGACTCATCCCACTGGCGCCGCCCGGCTCTGGCAGCGCCGACGCCGACAATTACCGGAACGAGGGTTTCGCCGCCGCCCTGATCAAACCGGTCCGGCGCACGTCCCTGCGCGCCGCTGTGGTCCGCGCCAGCGGCCGTACCTCCCCTTCCCCAGGTGTCGCTCCAACCGACGCAGCCACCCGCCCGTCCCCGCTCCCCACCGCGCAACCTCTGCGCGTTCTCCTCGCCGAGGATAATTCCATCAACCGGTTGCTCGCCCTTAAGACCCTGGAAAAACTGGGCCACCACGCAGACTTCGCAACCAACGGCCGCGAGGCCCTCGCCGCGCTCCGCTCCAACCGCTACGACGTGGTGCTGATGGACTGCCAGATGCCCGAAATGGACGGCTTCGAAACCGTCCGCCGGATTCGGAGCAACAGCGACGGGATCCTGGACCCGGAGATACCGGTCATTGCGCTGACCGCCCACGCGCTCACCGGCGACCGCGAGCGTTGTCTTGCCGCGGGCATGAACGATCACCTGGCGAAGCCCTTCCGGTTGGCCGAACTCGCCGCGGCCCTGAGCCGCTGGCAAAAGGCCGGGCCGACCCCCGACTCCTGAGCCGCGCCGGGGGCCTTTGCCCGCCTCCGCCCCGACATTGCCTCGACCCTTCAAAGCGCGCCGCGCCCCAGCCGCGGCTTCAACTCGATCAAACCGATGAAATCGCGGGCAAACTTTTGATAGGATCCCGTCTTGCCCTGGAGGTAGATCGGCTCCTGATAAGACCTGGCAGCCCGTTGAAAGTACCTGGCAACCGCCCGGAACAACGCAAAAGAACCCCGAAAAGCCAATGAATGCGCGGTGTAACCACGGCGACTCGCATCGGGCGGGTGACTGCCGACCTGGGCGACCACGTCTGCCAGGTCTTCCTCGCTCCCGACTACATCCGGAAGGTGCGGGACCACGGCTCTCTCGGGAAGAAGCGCAAGAGTACCCGGTGCCGACGGGCTCCAGGGGTGGCGGGATTCGGCTTGACTCTGATGGAGCACAATCGTAGTCATAAAGCCACCCTCCACCGGATCGCACCTCTCCCATGACGGCGACGCCTTTCCACCGGCCGGGGCCCAACCCCTCCCTGTCAATCCCGAGGCCGCTCCCCTCGACCCGCCCCCGGGGTCCCGGCGTCCCCGCCTTCACCCTGATCGAACTGTTGGTGGTGATCGCGATCATCGGCATCTTCGCCAGCATGCTCCTGCCCGCCCTGGCCCGGGGACCCGAGCGAGCCCGGGAAACCCAGTGCCTGAGCAACCTCCGCCAGGTCGGGGTCGCGGCCCGCCTGTTCTGGGACGAACACGAGGGCAGGTTCTCCCCGGTGACCGGTGGACGAGATCCTGCCACGTCCTGCCAACGGACCAACCATGGGCTGGCCGGCGAGCGGGTGCTGTTTCCCTACTTGCGGAATTCCGAGGTCTATCGGTGTCCCATGTGTCGGGTGGAGCCCGGCTGGCCGGCGATCCGCGGCTTTTTCCGCCTGCCCGTTTGCCCGCCGCGGTTCCCGGCGATAGTGTGTCTCGACCGCTCCAACCACACCTCCAACCGCGCTACCCGCTTATGGCCCAGGCAATCATGAACCCGGAGGACGTCCGCCGGTTCGCGGACGAACTCAAGCGCTTCAACAACGAACTCCAGACCGGCATGACCTCGCTGCAGGCACGGTTCATCGCCCTCGGCGACACCTGGCAGGACCAGGAACACACCAAGTTCGCCGAGGAATTCCGCGCGGCCATGCGCTCGCTGAAGCAGTTCGTCGAGGCCTCCACCCAGCACACCCCGTACCTCCTGCGGAAGGCCCATCGCATCGAGGA
>JBBQML010000738.1:0-3109 GCA_038328885.1 Verrucomicrobiota bacterium
CTCGGCCTGGGCCTGTTCCTAGGCATGGTTTTGGACGCCTGGCTCGAGGTGCCCCGGGTGATCCGTGCGGTGACCACGGTGCTGGCGTTTGCGGCCGCTGCCGGGGAGGGCTGGCGGTCGTTCTGGCTGCCCTGGCGGAGGTTGCCAGATCGCGATGGGCTGGCTCTGTATGTCGAGCGGCAACGTCCCGCCCTGCGCAGCCGGCTCATCAGTGCGGTGCAGTTGGGCCGGGCCGAGGCGGATTCGCCCGAGGCCGCCGCGTTTGTGCGGCGGTTGGTGGACGACGCGGGCCGGGCGGCCGCGGAACTTGATCCGGTTGCCCTGGCTCCGGCGGGGCCGCTCCGGCGCGTGGCCGGGCGGGTCGTCCCTGGATGGATCGCCCTCGTCCTTGCCTTCTGGCTGGCCTTTCCCACCAGTTGGGTGCTGCTCCGGCGAGCGTTTCTGGAGGAGATCGCCTTGCCCCGGCGCACGCGGATCGTGGAGGTCGTGGCACCCCGGTTGCTGGGTCGCGGGGATGATTTCAAGGTGGCGGTGAGGGTGGAGGGCCGGATCCCCAGGGCGGGACGCCTCTGGATCCGCCACGAGTCCGGGCGCCTGCAGGCGATGACGCTCGATCCGGAACCGGACGAGGGTGGTGTGGCGGGCCGTTTCAGCCGGGTCATCGCGGGCGTGCCCGCCTCGTTCCATTACCGTCTGCGGGTGAACGACGCCGAAACCGTCGAGTCGCTGGTCGAAGTGCTCCCGCGCCCGCTGGTGACGAACCTCGTGCTGACGCAGGTTCTCCCGGCGTACACCGGGCTTGCGCCACGCCGGGTGGTCCCCGGCGAACTGACACTGCTGCGGGGGAGTCGGCTTCGCGTAGAGGGCACCGCGAGCCAGCCGCTGCAACGGGCGCAGGTGCGGTTGATGGGGACGGCGGAGCGCTTCGTGGATTTGCAGGTGGGTCCGGCGCGTCACCCGGAAGTGGCGGGTGAGTTCGAGATCAGCGATCCGGGGCTCGCGGCTTTCTCCGTCGACCTCGTGGATGTGCGGGGGATTCCGTCGCGGGACCCGGCTGTCTACGCGTTGGAGGTGGTGGAGGACCAGCTCCCGGTCGTGAAGATCCTGGTGCCGACGCGGCGGGAGGAACTGGTCACTGCCCGGGGCACCGTGCTGGTGGCATTCGAGGCGCGCGATGATTTCGGGTTGGGAGCGCTGCGGATTCGACATCAGCCGGCCCTGGCCACGAACGGCGAGGCTGCGGCCATCGAACTCGACCTGACGGGCGAGACCAATGCGGTGGTGCGTCGGCGGTTCGAGTGGCGGTTGTCTGCGGTGCAGCCGCCGTTGGTGGAAGGCGGCCTGCACGAGTTCTGGGTGGAGGCGACCGACCGCCGGGACACGGGGGGGCCTGGGCTGGGACGAAGTGAGCGCTACCTGCTGCGGGTGGTCACCGAGGCGGAGAAGCGCGCGGACCTCCTGGGTCGCGCCGGCGATGCCATCGGTCGACTTGGCGACGTGGCGCAGGGACAGGAGCGTTTGAATCAATCCCTGGGTCGTATCATAGTGGCGCGACCAGGTGCGCCCTAGGCGTACTCTCCCCTCCACCCCATGCGACACCCATTGGCAACAGGCCTCCTCCTGCTGAACCTTGCACTCACGGCGCGCGGGCAGGGCACCGACACCTCGGGCGGGACCGCCGGCGGGGTGCGTCCGGAGGGGTTGATGCAGGCGGAGGTCAGCCAAGAGCAATTGCGCTCCACGACGGGGCGGGTGGGGGAACAGTTGGCGGTCATCATCGAGGAATTCGCCCGGAGCGGCCTGGGTGGCGAGGAGGTCCATCTCCTGACGTCCATCCGGGGTTTGCTGGGACGGCTCACCGAGGACGACATGAGTCAGGTTATCCGGCTGCTCCAGTCGGCGCGGGAAGGTGGCGATGCCACGGCGCAGCGGGCGCAGCTGTTCGAAGCCTTCAGCACGCAGAAGAGTGTCGGGCTGAAACTCCGGCAGATCCTGCTGGAGTACGAGCGCCAGCAGGAGTTGGTGGGGGTGGCGGCGCGGCTCGAGGAATTGGCGGCCCGGCAGAACGTGGCCTTGCGGGACGCCCTGGCGCTGGCGTCGGCTGCGGGTGGCCGCAAGCGTGAATGGCTGAGTGAAAACCAGCGGATCACGCTGCAACTCCAGATGAGCGAGCAGCAATCGCTGCGGGACGAGACGGCGGCCGTGCTGCAACGGCTGAGAACCTGGAGCGGCGATGACGACAGCGACGCCGCAGCGCACGCCGCCGAAGTGCTGGCGGCCCCAGGTTCGGGGAAGCTCCTGCGGGGCCTGGAAGGCGCGCTCGGGGATCTCAACGGCGGTCTGCTGCTCAGCGCGGCCGGCCGGCAACGGGCGACCCGGGGGTGGCTCCGCGACCTCGCGCGGCAACTCGTGCCTCCGGCGGACGAACTCGAGGCGCTTCAGGCGGCCGTACGCGACGTGGAGGGCTGGCTCGCCCGGCAGGAGTTGGCGCGCAAGACCACCCGCGACCTGGCCGGCAAAGCCGGTGACGTCGCCCAGGCCGCGCAGCGGCAGGCTGAATTGCTCGACGAGGTGGATTACGCGCAGCGGGCGGTTGGGGAACTCGATGCGACGGCCGGCGAACAGGTCGCTGCCACCGCGAGCCGGATGCAGGAGGCCCGCGGCGTCCTGGAAGTCGCCGGACCGGATCTGCGGGCGCGACGTTTGACCGCCTCGACCCATCAGGAACTGGCCGTGGCGCGCCTGGTCGCCGCGCGCCGACAGCTGCAGGAACGCATCGACAGCCTCGAGAAGCAGCGTGCGGCGATGTCGGATCCGGCGGAGAACCTCCGCCAGGTCCGCGCCGATGTGGCCGAACTCCTGAAGCTCGAGCAGGCCCTGAAGCAGGATGCGGCGGCGGTCGAGGACGACCCGGCGCAGTTGCGGCCGATCGCGCCGCGTCAAGGGGACCTCGGCGACCGTTCCGCGGACGCGGCGGAGCGGGCGGCGCTGGATTCGGCGATGGCCGCCGAGCAACTGAATGAGGCGACCCGGCAGATGCGGTCGGCGCAACGGTCGCTGGGGGAGGGAAAGAACAACCCGGGTGCGCAGCAGGCCTCGATTGATGCCC
>JBBQML010000739.1:0-3093 GCA_038328885.1 Verrucomicrobiota bacterium
CGCCTACGTACGGTTCGACGAGGATATCGACCCGCAACTCCTGCTGGAGCAGGCCCATCGGGCGTGGTCGACGGCCCGTGCCAACGCCGTCATCGACCAGCACGCCCTCTCCTACAACTTCGGGGCCAAGCTCGAATGGCCGGAATGACCCCGAACGTAACCCCGGAGTACGGCCCGGTCGGCAAGGGGGCCGCGCCGACGAACGGCGTGGCCGCCCCTGAAATCCTGCGCGTGGTGCTGCCCTACACGCTCTTCGCCGGCCTGTGGATTCTGGTGTCCGACGGAGTGCTCCGGGCGCTGGTCCCGGACCCTGCCGCGTACTCGCAATGGTCCACCTACAAGGGGTGGGCCTTCGTGCTGACCACCTCGGTGCTGCTGGCGGCCTTGCTGCGCCGGGAACTCCGGGCGCGCGCGTTCAATCAGGACGCGTTGGACGCGGTCAACCGCCTCCTCCGCACCCTCAGCGAATGCGACCAGGCTTTGGTTCGGGCCCGGACGGAGCAACAGATGCTCGACCGGGTCTGCCAAATCGTGGTCGGACGCGGCGGCTACCGACTCGCGTGGATCGTGATCATGGGACCAGACGGCCCGGGGCACCTCCAACTCGTCGCCCAGGCGGGGCGGCTGACCGACGGCGGAGCCGTGGTCGCCTCGACCGACCCCGACGCGGAGCACACGCAGGAGCCTATCGCGACCGCCCTCCGGACCGGACAGTCGGAAGTGCTGCGTCCCCGCACCGCTGGACGGCGCGTCAAGCCGTCGCGGGAGGACGGCCAGCGGCCGGACGACGCGGCGGTGCTGGCGCTGCCCCTGAAAGGGGACGGGTGCGTGTTGGGTGTGTTCGCCCTGGCCTCGGGGGCGCCGGGGGCGTTTGGCGACAACGAAAAAGCCCTGCTCGCCCAACTGGCCAGGGATCTGGCGTTTGGCATTACCAGCCTCCGGGAACGGGCCGAGCGGCAGCGGGCGGATGCGCAGGTTCGCCAACTCCACGAGGAACTGCGGCGGCACGCCGAGGAACTCGAGCAGCGCGTGGCCGAGCGCACCCGCGAACTGGCCGTGGCGCGGGACCGGGCGGAGGCCGCGGATCACCTCAAGTCCGCGTTCCTCGCCACCATGTCACACGAGTTGCGCACGCCGCTCAATTCCATCATCGGTTTCACGGGCATCCTGCTGCAGGGCCTGGCCGGTCCCCTGAACCCCGAGCAGACCAAGCAGCTCGGCATGGTGCGGGTGAGTGCGCGGCACCTGCTGGAACTGATCAACGACGTGCTCGACATCTCCAAGATCGAGGCCGGCCAACTCGAGGTGCGCGCGGAGTGCTTCGATCTGGCCGCCTCGGCCCGGCGGGTGGCCGCGGTGGTGACTCCGCACGCCGCGAAGAAGGGGCTGGTCCTGACCCTGACCGCCCCGGCGGGGCTGCCCCAGATGGTAAGCGACCGGCGACGGGTGGAACAGATTCTGCTGAATCTCCTGAACAACGCCCTCAAATTCACCGAGCGTGGCCAAGTCACCCTCACCGCCGAGACCGTGGGGGATTTCCAGCGGTCGCCGGCCCTTCCGCCGGTACCGGCGGTGCGGTTACGCGTGGCCGACACGGGCATCGGCATCAAGCCCGACGACCTGGCTTTGTTGTTCCAGCCGTTCCGGCAGCTGGACACCGGTTTGACGCGGCACCACGAGGGCACGGGCCTGGGTCTGGCCATCTGCCGGCGGCTGGCGGGCCTGCTCGGCGGCGAGATCCGGGCCGAGAGTGAATGGGGCCGCGGCAGCACCTTCACGGTCTCGCTGCCCCTGAGCCTCGAGGGCGAGAGCAGCCTGCCCCCAGGGAATTGACCCCGCCAAGGACGCCGTGAAGCCTCCCCCCTTTGATTCCAGAACGCGTTGGTTCCCCGCTCAGCACCCCGCAACCTGCCGTGAGAGCAAGAATCCTCCTCATCGAAGACAACGAGCAGAACCGCTACCTCGCCACGTTTCTGCTCGAGCAGCACGGTCACGAGGTGGTCGCCGCCCACGACGGCCCGAGCGGCATTGAGATGGCTCGCGCCCTCGCCCCCCACCTCATCCTGCTGGACATCCAGTTGCCCGCGATGGACGGCTACGCCGTGGCACGCGCGCTGCGGGAACTCGGGTGCCTGCGGGCGGTCCCCATCCTCGCCGTCACCTCCTACGCAATGGTGGGCGACCGTGAGAAGGCGCTGGCCGCCGGCTGCGACGGCTACCTCGAGAAGCCCCTCAACCCGGAGACGTTCGTGGCGGAGGTCACCGCCCACCTGCGCCCGCCGCCGACCGGAATCGGATCATGAAGCACGTGCTCATCGTCGACGACAAGCCGGAGAACCTCTACCTCCTGCGCGCGCTCTTGCAGGGCCACGGCTTTGCGGTGGAAGAGGCCTGCCACGGCAGGGAGGCGCTCCTCAAGGCCCGCCAGTCCCCGCCGCAACTCGTGGTTTCGGATCTGCTGATGCCGGTCATGGACGGCTACACGCTCCTGCGCCACTGGAGGACCGACGAGCGGCTGAGGACCATTCCGTTTATCGTCAACACCGCCACGTACACCGAACCGCTGGACGAGCAACTCGCCATGGATCTGGGGGCCGACGCCTTCATCCTGAAGCCGGCCGAGCCGGACGCGTTCATGGGCCTCCTGCGGGAAGTGCTCGGTCGGGCGGGTCGCGGTGAGCAACTGCCGGCTCCGAGCGCCGAAGGGGACCCGCCCCTGGTGCTGCGTGAATACAGCGAAGTGCTCGTGCGCAAGCTGGAGGATAAATCGTTCCAACTGGAGCAGACCAACCGCGAGCTGGGCGTGCGCGAGGCGCACTTCCGCACGCTGATTGAGAACGCCTCGGACCTGATCAGCGTGATCAATCCGGAGGGCGTGATCCGCTTCCAAGGGCCGTCGAGCGAGCGACTCCTGGGTTACCCACCCGAAGACATGGTCGGACACGCAGCCACCAAGTGGGTTCACCCGGAGGATGCCCCGCGGGTGGTGGCGGCCAACCAGCGCGCCCTGAGTCATCCGGGCGAACCGGTGGCCGTCGAGTATCGCTTCCGCCACCGGACCGGCGCCTGGCGCATCCTCGAGGCCATTGGCCG
>JBBQML010000740.1:0-3087 GCA_038328885.1 Verrucomicrobiota bacterium
CGCGTTGGCGCTGGCGATGCCGTTGTCCGCCGCGGCCGCAGCCGTTCATCCCCCGATCGCCCTCCTCCCGGAGAATCCCCATTACTTCCTCTGGCGGGGCCGGCCGACCGTCCTCGTCACCTCGGCGGAACACTATGGCGCGGTGTTGAACCGGGATTTCGATTTCCAGCGCTACCTCGACACGCTGAAGGCCGCCGGCCTGAACTACACCCGGGTGTTCAGCGGGGCGTACGTCGAGCCGGACGGCGCTTTCAACATCCAGCGGAACACCCTCGCCCCGGCGCCGGGTCGGTTCCTGGCCCCCTGGGCCCGGAGCGATCAGCCGGGGAATTTACAGGGCGGCACCCAGTTCGATCTCACCCGCTGGAACGACGACTATTTCACCCGCCTGCGGGGCTTCATGACCTGCGCCGCGGAGCGGGGGGTGGTGGTGGAGATGACGTTGTTCTGTCCGATGTACGAGGACGTGCAGTGGCGGCTGAGCCCGATGAACGTGGCGAACAACGTGAACGGGCTTGGGGACATCGCGCGGACGAATGTCCACACCCTGGACCGGCACGGCGGGCTGCTCGCGATCCAGGAGGCGCTCGTCCGCAAACTCGTCACGGAACTGAACGGCTTCGACAACCTGTTCTTCGAGATCTGCAACGAACCCTACTTCGGCGGCGTGACGCTTGACTGGCAGCATCACGTGGCGGACCTGATCGCCGCAACCGAGCGCGACCTGCCGGGACGGCATCTCATCGCCCAGAACATCGCCAACCATTCGGCCCGGGTGGAGAATCCTCACCCGGCGGTTTCGATTCTCAACTTCCACTACGCCACCCCACCCGACACGGTCGCGCTCAACTTCGGGTTGAAGCGGGTGATCGGGGACGACGAGACCGGGTTCCGGGGTACCAACGACGTGGCGTACCGCACCGAGGCCTGGGATTTCGTGATCGCGGGCGGTGGTCTGTTCAACCACCTTGATTACTCGTTCACAGTGGGGCACGAGGACGGCACCTTCGTCTACCCGGCCACCCAGCCGGGCGGGGGCAATCCGGCGTTTCGCCGTCAGTTGCGCATCCTCAGCGAGTTCATCCATGGCTTCGACCTCGTGAAGCTGCGCCCGGACAACACCGTGCTCCGGGGAGGGATTCCCGCGGGGGGCTCCGCCCGGGCCCTGGTTGAGCCCGGCCAGGCTGTGGCGATCTACCTGCGCGACGAGGGCTCGACCGGTCCGTGGTCGGCGCGGTGGACCGGTTTCATCGAGGCTCCGGCCAGCGGGGACTACCTGTTCCACACCACCTCCAACGACGGGGTCCGCCTCTGGGTGGATGACGTGAAGATCATCGAGGACTGGACGGATCATGGCGAGAAGGAGGACACGGGGCGGGTGCGACTTACCGCGGGTCAACGGCACGCCGTCCGCCTGGAGTACTTCTACAACGGCGGACAGGGCGTGACGCGACTGGCCTGGACGCCGCCGGGTGGCCACAAGGAACCGGTGCCCGCGAATGTCCTCCGCCTGCCCACCACCGGCTGGGGACTGCGCGGCGAGTATTTTCGGGGCCGCGATCTGGCCAGGCCCTGGGCGCAGCGGGACGACGGTCAGGTCAATTTCGGCTGGGGCGTCAAGCCCCCGCTCAGCGGGGGTTCGGCGGCCTCGGGGGCCACGGTCCTGCAGGTGGAACTGGCCTCGGGCCGGTGGACGGCGGAGTGGATCGACACCAAGTCGGGCGCCGTCGCCGGGCGGGCCGAGGTGGACGGGGGCGGGGTTCGGGCGTTGGCCGCGCCGGCCTACGAGACCGACATCGCGCTGCGCTTGGTGCGGCGACGGCAGCCGTGATCGTACGGCGTGGTTTTCACGCGGAGAGCGCGGAGGGCGGCAGGGTCATCGACCAGGGTGCTGAACCGGGTGGCAGGCAGGGCACAGGTGAGGGCCACAAAACGGCGTGCGTCGGGGCCCACCGCTGGATACGCGAGGAGGACGTCGGGAGCCCCGGTGGTGGCGGTGTTCACAGGACCATACTGGACGACCCTCCGCGCCCTCGACTCGGGCGTGACACGGCGCTGTTCCTTCCCTGCCTACCTCTGGGCGTCGCCGGTTTATGCCCGGCGTTTGCCGCAGGAGAGCCGCCTGCTAACCTGCGGCCATGGCGTTTGACTCCTTCCGGGACTGGGTGAACCACCTCGATCGTGCCGGTGAGCTGAAGCGGGTGACGGAGCCTGTGGCCACGGAGTTGGAGATCACCGAGTTGGCCGACCGGGAGATGAAGACGCCGGGGGGCGGAAAGGCCCTCCTCTTCGAGCGCCCCATGGTCAACGGGGTGGTCAGTCCCTTTCCCGTGGCGATCAACACGCTTGGTTCCTGGCGCCGGATGGCCCTGAGCATGGGGGCCGAGCGGGTCGAAGATGTGGCCCGGGAGTTGGGCACGCTGATGAAGGCGAAGCCGCCCACCTCGATGAAGGAGGCGCTCAAACTGCTCGGCACTGCCTTCGAGCTGCGGCACGCGCGTCCCAGGTTGGTGAAGCAGGGGCCGTGCAAGGACGTCATCCACAGATTCGAGCCTCCCGCCACCCGCCTCGAGGCCTGGCCTGCCGCGCCGGACATTCTGCGGCCCGCGGGGGAGCCGGCGGCGTCGAGCCCGGCCGCGACGCTGCTGAACCTGCCCATCCTCAAGTGCTGGCCGTCGGATGGCGGCCGGTTCGTCACGTTGCCGTGCGTGGTGACCAAGGACCCGGACACCGGTGAGCGGAATGTCGGCATGTACCGCGTGCAGGTTTACGACGACCGCACCACGGGCATGCATTGGCAGTTACAGAAGGTCGCGGCGCGCCATGGTCGACGCTACTACGAATCGGGGCAGCGCATGCCGGTGGCCATCTTCCTGGGGGGCGACCCGATGTTCCCCTTCGCTGCCACGGCGCCGCTGCCGGACGGGCTTGATGAGTTCCTCCTGGCCGGCTACCTGCGCCGGAAGTCGGTGGAGTTGGTGCGTTGCGAGACGAACGAGTTGGAGGTTCCGGCCAACGCGGATTTCGTCATCGAGGGTTACATCGATCCCCTGGAACCGTTACGGGAGGAGGGGCCTTTCGGAGATC
>JBBQML010000741.1:0-3084 GCA_038328885.1 Verrucomicrobiota bacterium
CAGGATCATACCGTACCCGGGGGATCCCCCGGCCGCGTTGCTCTCGAAGGAGGCGTTCTTGACCAGCGACCCGACCACGTTGACGGAAGGCGTCGAACTGAACGGAACCTTTGCCGCGTCGATCACGTTGATGGCGGCAGCGCCCCGGCGGATCGTCTCCAGGGTGAAGGGCAGCGTCACGGGTGCGGGAGCACCGGCTGCAGCCGTGAAGCGCACCGTAAGCGTGCCGTCGGCCGCCGCCCCGACCAACCGTGCGACGCTCGGATTGGAGCTCGCCAGCTTGATGTCGATGGGTCCATCCACCAGGGCCTCGGCCGGCACCGTCAACGAATAGGTTACCATCTGCCCCGGGGCGACCTCCCCCGCGAGCGGGCCGAAGACCATGGGCGGCAGGGGCGCCTTCGCCACCCCGAGCAGGCGGACGTTGTCCAGCAGCAGGACGTCCGCGCCGTCCTTCGCCTGGGCCAGGGTCAGCGTCGACTCCACGGCGGTGGCGTTGAACTTCACGCTTACCAACTGATAACTCCCTGGGTTGACAACCTGTTCCTTGACCACGCTGTCATCCACCTTGATCTGGAGCCGCGGGGAACTGCCGGTGCGGGCGTTCACGGAGACCCGGATCTCGTACTCGTTGCCGACGATCAGGCCGTCCATCTGCTGCGCCAGGGTTCCCGGGCCCTCGAGGTACGCAATGAGGTCCTGATCGGGAATCGTGCCGTTGTCCGCCCATCCCCCGGTGCCATCGTCGACGCCCGCCATGCCTGTCTGCACCCAGCCGGCGATGTTGGTGATCGCGCCCACCATCGGGAGCTTGCCACTGGCCTCGAAGGTCGGGTTGCGCAGCACGACATCGTTCGTCCCCCGCGCCACGACCGTAACGCCGTCGAGCAGCAGGGTCCGGTCGCCGGAGACGGTGTGGGTGAAGCGGAGGGTTCCCGCGTCAGCCTCGGGGATGAAGGGAGCGCTCAGGAAGTAGTAGGGCCCGGTCGAGGGCTTGAGGTCGGGCACGCCGGCGATCTCCTGGTCGTTGAACTTCACCACCAGCGATTCAGCCGCCCCGCCCCCAGCCCGGCCGTCGTAGAAGAACTGCAGCCAGTAGACCTCACCAGGCGTCAGGCCCGTGATGTCCTGGGTGACGTCCCCGCCGTCCTGCTTGAACCCGACACGGGCGCGGTCGGGAACCGGAGTGCCGGCATTATGGAACGGACCGGTGGGGTCGATAAAAAGGTCGTTGACGCCGCTCGCCCCGCTCCACTCATCCACGGCGCTGTAGTGGGGCCAGGTCTCATTCCAGTTGCTTTCGAAGCTGGGGTTGCGAACGAACGCCTCCCCGGGCGCCGGGAGGATGCCCAGGACGGCGGCGAGTATCGCACCGGTGAGAATCGCGGGTTGATGCTTCATGGGTTGGCCTGTTTCCAGTTGATGATCAGGTTGTTGGTCTGACGGAGTGTATGGGTGGAGACGTGACCGTCGAAGAAGAGGAAGTTCGCGCCGCCGGCCGGGTACCGGCTGCCGTGGCGGTAGCCGATGTCGTGCGTGCCGTCCGTGGCGCGGCCGAGGTTGATGACCGCCGGGTGGTTCAGGTCCACCGAAACGTCCACCCCCGCCATCGTCTCCGCAGGACGTGGCACGCTGCCGAGTTTCTCGGTCTTGGGGCTGGTCACCGCCGGCGGATAGCTCGAGAGGCTATACTGATTCATCGCATAGCTGATTTTCCAGGGATTCCCCGGCACCCCGGGGCGGTAGTCCTTGTAGTTCCGGTAGTGGTTCTCCTTCAGCCGATCCGGGCACGGATAGATCGAGGTGGCGAAGTCGCTGTTCGTCGTGCGTGTTCCGGACTTGAACGTGCTGTTTCGAAGGTACGGCTGCAGCAGGTAGTGGAAATTGTTCACGTCCGCCGAGTCCCCCGCCGCGTTGTACCACCACGCATACGGGATGGCGTCGCTGTGATCGTCGGCATACAGAAACATCGCGATGCCGATTTGCTTGAGGTTGCTCCGGCACTGGGTCGTGGTGGCCTGTCGCTTCGCCCGCGCCAGGGCGGGCAGGAGCATGCTGGCCAGGATCGCGATGATCGCGATCACCACCAGCAACTCGATCAGGGTAAACGCCCGGCCACGGGCCAGAAAACGACGAACCGTTGGCACGGTAACTTCCATGGGACGGGCGTAAAATGCGCCCCCCGAATCCTCAAGCGCAAGCGGCGAGTGGCACGATTGGGCGGTTGTCTGGTGGATCCGGCAGGCGGATGTCCGGATGGGCCGCCACCACGGACTGCTGCCCTGATTGAGCGCAGCGGTTCGGATTCCGAGCCACGCATCGGCTGGAGGGACACGTCGACCGAACCCACCCTACGCACTGGGTGCTCCGGGCGAACGACCGCTGGCCCACCGCGGAGGGCTGGGGCACACTCGCCCGCACGACGGACGACCTCCAACTCACTCCCCACTCCCCACGCCGAAGCCCCCCGTGACTCCCAGCATCGCTTACCTTGATGGTTGCCGCGAACTCCTCGTGGCTGTCGCCAGCCAGTTGAAGACCATCCGGCAGGCCGCCGATCAGTTCGCCCAGACCATCCTTGCCGGCCGCATGGTCCACCTCTTCGGTTCCGGTCACAGCCGGATCCTCGTGGAGGAGATGTGGCCCCGGTACGGCTCCTTCCCCGGGTTCAACCCAATCGTCGAGTTGTCGCTCAGCTTCCACAACCTCGTCGTCGGCGCGAACGGCCAGCGCCAGGCCATGTTCCTGGAGAACGTCCCGGGCCTGGCCGGCCGGATCCTGCGGAACTTCGACCTGCACCCCGAGGACTCCGCCCTTGTGATCTCCTCGAGCGGCTGCAACGTCGTGCCGGTCGAGATCGCCGAGGAATTCCGCGCCCGCGGCGTCAAGGTCGTCGCGATCATCTCCCGCCAACACTCCGACGCCAGCACCAGCCAGCGCCCCGACGGCTGCAAGCTTTCGGATTTCGCCGAACTCGTGCTCGACACCGGGGCGCCGGTCGGTGACGCGATGGTGCACATCGACGGACTCGACACGCCGGTTGCACCCGGCTCGACGGTCGGTGGCTGCATGCTGGTGAACTGC
>JBBQML010000742.1:0-3082 GCA_038328885.1 Verrucomicrobiota bacterium
CCCCTCCCCCCCGGCGCCGGCCCCGGCCTCCTCGCCGATCGCCACCGCCAGCGCCTCCCAATCGGTCGACGGTGTCTCCCAGCCGCCGCTCACCCGGATCATCCGTTCTCCACCCACATCCAAACCCATCGCTTCGAGCACGTAGGACGGTCGCTCGCGACCGCTGGCGCAGGCCGACCCGGAGGAGACCGCAAAACCCCGCTTGTCCAGGCGCACCACCCAGCGGCGCCGACAGTCGGGCACCGGCAGCAGGAGAGCGGAGGTGTTCCAAAGGCGGGGGGCGCTCCCGCCGATCACCACCACGCCGTCGTCCCCCTCCCGCAGTCGGGCTTCGAAGCGATCGCGGACCCCTGCCCGGAGCTCCGCCGGGCACGCCCGGAGGGCGCCCTCCCGATCGGACAGTGCCGCTGTGCAGGACACGGCACCCGGCACGTTCTGGGTCCCCGCCCGCCGCCCCTCCTCCTGGGAACCACCCACCAGGAGCGGACGGAACGACCCGGTACACTTCAGGAAGCCCACCCCTGGCGGGCCGCCGAATTTGTGGGCGCAACCGGTGACGAAATCGGCCTCACCCAAACCGATCCCAGGCAACTTCCCCAGCCATTGGGCAGCGTCGCAGAGGAAGGCCACTCCGGCGTTACGGGCCAGCGCCAGCGCTTCCCGCCAGGGCTGGAGCACGCCAGTCTCGTTGTTGGCCGCCATGACCGCGACGACCGCCGGGGACTCGTGGCGAAGTCGGTCGGTCACCCAATCCAGGTCCAGGATCCCAGCACGGTCGACCGGGATCGTCGCGTGCCGGTTCGGGAACCACCGGCGGGTCGCCGCCCAAACGGACGGATGTTCCACCGCAGACACCCAGGCCCGCCCTTCCCGGGTGTGGGAGAGGTGATGGAGGGCGGCGTTGTTCGATTCCGTGGCGCCGGAGGTCCAGATCAGGCCATCTCCCTTGCAGCCCAGAATGGCGCCCACCCCCTCTCGGGCCTCCTCCAACGCTCGCTCCGCCCGAGCCCCCAGACGATGCGGACTGGCCGGGTTCCCTGGAAACCTCTCGAGTGCATCCAGCCAGGCCTGCCGGGCCGCCGCGCACCAGGGCGAGGTGGCGTTGTGGTCGAGGTAGCGCACCGAGGGATCCTGGCCAGCCTCCTCCGACAAGAAAACTGAATTGACATTCGAGCCCTGCGGAGGCCCACTCCGCCTCGTCTTCCCACGAGGGTTTGATGACCAGCCCAGATCGGCACGAAAACCTCCCGGCCCTTGGAAGACGTCCCGAAACGACGGGAAATTCGTCCTCTTCGACTCGGCGGACGGCCTAGCGCTGACGGGTTCTACAGCATCGACACACCGCCCACCGTGCCCCGGGGCGCAGGTTTCATAGGCCTGCGCCCCACCGTTCCTGCTGGCCGGCCTGCTCCCGCCATTTGATCAGGGCCCGGCGACTGAACCGTCAGTTTGGGCCCTTCCCGGGCCCTTCCCGGCTTCATCTCCCTCCCCTGCAATTTTTTGCGCATCGCCACCCGGCGCCGGCAGTAGCCCCGGCCCCCCGGCGCTCGCAATCGCCGTCGTCGCCATCGCCGTCGTCACCTGCGACTCCTCGACACAGAGAATGCGGAAGGTGGAGTCGCCATGCTCCAGAACGCGCAGTTCGACCCAGGTCGAGTCCACCCCCACCCGGTCCCGCCGGGCGTGCCCAAGGACGAGCCGGCCGCCGGGAGCGAGCAGCGCTCGGGTCTCCGGCAGATCCAGCAGTTGCTGGGAAGCCGAGGTGGAGCGCTTCGCCCCGGTCTTGGGCCCGAACGGTGGGTCCGCGACGATGAAGTCGAAGCGACGTGACGCCCGTGCCAACTGCCGCAGTGCCCCGAAGACGTCCTGCACGCGGAGCTCATGGCCGTCGGCGGGCAGGCCCAACTCGCGGACGTTGTCACGGATGAACCGGGCATGACGCGAGGAAAGCTCGACGCTCAAGACCGCCGCGGCGCCGCGGCTGAGGAACTCCAACCCCAGGGCCCCGGTCCCGGAGAACAGGTCCAGGACCGTGGCGCCCTCCACCGCCGGACCGAGGCTGTTAAACACAGCCTGCCGGACCAAGTCCGGGGTCGGGCGGACCGTCAACCCCTTGGGCGTGGACAGTAGCCGCCCCCCTGCCATGCCGCCGATAATACGCACCGGCCCAGTTAAGGAGATGCCCACCGGAGTTCCAAGCATCCAGCACAGCTCCCACCCATGACCAACCGCGGCGTGGACAAAACCGGCGCCCCTCCGCGACAGTCCCCGCCCGGACCGATGAAGAAGAAGACGACGACCAAAGCGTACGCCGCCGCCGGCGTGGACATCGACCTGGGGAACCGCGTCAAGCGCACCCTCCCCGAACTCCTGGCGTCCACTCACCGTCGGGAAGTTCTCGGCAAAGTGGGCGGCTTCGGCGGGTTATTCGCCATCGACGTCAAGCGTCATCCCCAGCCGATCCTGGTCTCGTCGGTCGACGGAGTGGGCACGAAGCTCAAGGTGGCGTTCGCGATGAACCGTCACGACACCATCGGCCAGGACCTCGTCAACCACTGCGTCAACGACATCGCCGTCCTCGGGGCCGAACCCCTCTTCTTCCTCGACTACCTGGGCACCGGGAAGCTGGAGGCACACGTCTTCACTGAAATCATCCGTGGCTTCGTCAAGGCGTGCAGTGAAAACAACTGCGCCCTGATCGGCGGCGAAACCGCCCAGATGCCAGGCTTCTACCAACCCGGTGAGTACGACCTCAGCGGCACCATCGTCGGGGTAGTGGGCAAGGCGGCGATGCTCAATGGCCGGAAGCACGTCCGACGCGGGGACGCCGTGCTGGGGATCGCCTCGAGCGGTCTCCACACCAACGGGTATTCCCTCGCTCGCAAGATCTTCTTCGACCAGTTGATGCTCACGCCGAAGTCGCGGGTGGCCGAGTTGGGCAACACGCTCGGCGACGAACTTCTCAAGGTGCATGTGAGCTACGGACCCTTGGTCCAACGAGCCCTGAAAAAGTTCAATCGCGGCTCCGACCGTACCATCCGGGCGCTGGCGCACATCACGGGCGGCGGGTTCATCGACAACA
>JBBQML010000743.1:0-3078 GCA_038328885.1 Verrucomicrobiota bacterium
GATCCCGCCTCAAAGAAGGCGAACAGGAGAGCCTTGTCTTCGCCGGCAAAAGGCGCCCCTTTTCGCTCCCAGTTCACGTCGTTCCACAGGCGGAAACCTCGCGCCACCACTCCTTCTACCGTCCTGATCGCCATTTCAAATCAGCCTCATCCACTTTGTCGGTAGCCATGCGTGTGTGCCATCGGTCTGACGATCGCGGCTTGCCGCCGCACCCGAAGCCCCGTGTGATCCGGCTATTCATGGCAGCCCGCAGGCCCGCGCTCGGTTTCATCTTCGTCGTGCTTTTTCTCGACGTCCTCGGGATCGGGCTGATCGTGCCGATCCTGCCCAAACTCATCGAGGGCTTCGAAGGCGGGAACATGACCGCCGCCGCTCGCACCTTCGGCCTGCTGGCCTCCCTCTATTCGCTGATGCAGTTCCTTTTCGCCCCGCTCGTGGGAGCCCTGTCCGACCGCTACGGACGGCGCCCGGTGATCCTGTTCTCGCTGCTCGGGTCGGGGCTCGATTACCTGCTGCTGGCGGTGGCTCCGTCGCTCGCCTGGTTCTTCCTCGGCCGCATCCTCGCGGGCATCACTGGCGCCAGCATCACGGCGGCCACTGCCTATATCGCCGACGTCACCCCGCCGGAGAAGCGGGCCCAGGGATTCGGGCTGATCGGCGCCGCCTTCGGTCTGGGGTTCATCGCCGGCCCGGCCCTGGGGGGCCTGCTCGGAGCTTACGGTCTGCGTATCCCTTTCTTCGCCGCGGCGGCCCTGACGTTGCTGAACTGGGCCTATGGGATGTTCGTCCTGCCCGAGTCCCTGTCCCCCGACAACCGGCGGAACGTCGACTGGCGGCGAGCCAACCCGGTCAGTTCCCTCCTCGCCCTGCGGCGCTACCGCGTGGTTGCCGGGCTCACCGGCACGTATTTCCTTGTCAGCCTCGCCCACCAGGTCTTCCCGAGCACCTGGGTGCTCTACACCATTCACCGCTACCAATGGACGGTGATGGAGACCGGGCTGTCCCTGGCGCTCGTCGGGCTCATGACCGCCATCGTGCAGGGCGGGCTCACGCGCCGGATCATTCCCGCCCTGGGCGAGGAACGCGCGGTGGCGATCGGGCTCGCAATCAGCGCGGCCTCCCTGGTGGCCTACGGGATCGCCCCCCAGGGCTGGATGATCTACGCGATCATCCTCGTGGGTTCCCTCGGCGGCATCGGCGGACCCGCCGTGCAGTCGCTGATCTCACGCAGCGTAGCCGCCAACGAACAGGGGTCCGTCCAGGGCTCGCTCACCAGCCTCGTCAGCATCGCCGGCATCGCCGGCCCGGCGTTTGCCACCCGCCTCTTCGGGTTCTTCATCAGTGACCGCGCCCCGTTCCAACTGCCCGGCGCCCCGTTCTTCTTCAGCAGCCTGCTCACCACCCTGGCCCTGTTCCTCGCCCTCGCCTCCTTCCGCGCGGTCCGACGGTGAGCCGGTGCGGCAATGTCCCCAGGCAGTGCGGAGTTCTCGCGCACCCCCACGTGAGGGGTGCCTTGGCGCTGCCAAGGCCCCCAGGCCGTGGGGAGCTCTCCCCGGCGGTCGCTCCCCTGCGAACACCGCCCGCCCGTCACGCCGGCTTGACGGCGGTTACCTTCTCCCAGCGACCGCTGCGTCCCGACTTCAGCACAGCGTCGCAGATGAACTGCGTCTCCAGCGCCTCGCGGAACGTCGGCGAACAGGCCTTCCCGGTCTGGAGCGATTCCACGAAATCGCCGAAGTGATGCACGAAGGTGTGCTCGTACCCGATCTGGAGCCCCGGCACCCACCACTTGGACATGTACGGATGATCGCTGTCGGTGATGTGCAGGTTGCGCCAACCGCGCAACTTCCCCTCGTCCTTGTGGTCGAACCACTGCAGCCGGTGGAGGTCGTGAAGATCCCAGGCGATGGAGGCGTGCTCGCCGTTGATCTCGAAGGTGTACAGCGCCTTGTGCCCGCGGGCGTAGCGCGTCGACTCGAAGGTGGCCAGTGAACCGTTGCCAAAACGGGCGAGGAACGCGCAGGCATCATCGATGTCGACCTTCTGAACCTTCCCGGTGAGCGTGTGCTTTCGCTCCTTCACGAAGGTCTCGGTCATGGCGTTGACCTTCTCCACGCCGCCGTTGAGCCAGATCGCCGTGTCGATGCAGTGGGCCAGCAGGTCGCCCGTCACGCCCGACCCTGCGACCTTCGCGTCGAGCCGCCACAATCCCGCGCCGCCCTGCGGCAGTTCCGGGCTGATGGTCCAGTCCTGGAGAAACTTCGCCCGGTAGTGGAAGATCCGCCCGAGCCGACCTTCGTCAATCAGTTGCTTCGCCAGGGTGACCGCCGGCACGCGCCGGTAGTTGTACCACACCGAATTCGGCACCCCGCTCTTCTCCACCGCCGCCACCATCTTGCGGCCCTGGGGCCCGTCCATCGACAGCGGCTTCTCGCAGAGCACCATCTTGCCGGCCTTGGCCGCGGCGATCGCGATGTCCGCATGGACGTTGTTCGGAGCGGCGATATCGATGAGGTCGATGTCCTTTCGCTCCATGAGCTTCCGCCAGTCGGTTTCGATCCCCTCGTAGCCCCAGTGGTCGGCGAACGCCTGGGCCTTGGCAGCGTCGCGGGCGCAAACGCACTTCAGAACCGGCTCGTAGTCCAGGTTGTAAAAGCGGCTGGCCTGACGGAAGGCGTTGGTGTGGGTACGGCCCATGAACCCGTACCCGATCAAGGCGATGTTCAGCTTCTTCATAATGGCGATTGGGGAAACCGGCCGGAAATTAGGCGACGCCGCCTCCCGCTCCAAGGATTTCGTGCGCGGGCGGCGCTTTACCGGTGCACTCCACACAACGCCGCCCGCTTTCTGGAGTGCGGTGGGAAGCAACGCGCGCCACCGCCTTGGTATTCTCTACGCCACCGAACCCTTTGACGCCTCACCCCCGGTGGGCGATAGAAGCCCAACTACATGCGTACGCCGCCCGCCGGAAGCCTCTCTCGCCGGCTCTTCCTTCTGCTTGCCGCAGCCGCGGGCTTCCTCCTGCTCCCGCGCGGGACCTCCGCCCAACTGCCTCCCCTCGTCACCACCCACGCCACC
>JBBQML010000744.1:0-3076 GCA_038328885.1 Verrucomicrobiota bacterium
TGCGGCTGATGTATTCATAGCGAGGGAAGGCGCCCCAGTCCTCGGGGGTGAGGATATAACCGAAGGCATCGTTGGTGAGGCCGAAGAGGAAGCTGTGGCGGGTTCCCAGCTTGCGCTTGAGAAAGGCTCCGAGGTTGGGGAGGGCCTCACCGGGGATGGTCAGGATGCGGGCATCCCCCAGTTCGACGAGGTTGAGCCGCGTGCTGATGCGCCCGTCCGGATCCGTTCGATACCCCATGGGGGATCCACGGAGCACGGCCAGGATGGTCGGCGACTCCACCGGGAAGCGCACCGTTCGCGAGTGGCACTCGAGGCGGGGATCGTTTTGGACCTTGGCGTCGGCCAGGAGGCGCAGGGCCTCGTCGGCGAGGCGGTTGCCGATCCGGATGCATTCCTCCCAAGTCGAGATGTCGCGGCCATCGGGACCCCGGTTGTCGGCGGTGACCATGCCGCCCTGGGCGCCGTTCATGAAGATCCCCGTGCCGCCGCCCTGGGCGGCGAGTCGGTCGCAAAGTGGGCCGACGAGATCCGGGCTGCACACACCGGCGCGGCTGCCGAGGACCTCGGGGTGGACGGCGTAGTTCACCAGGGTGGCGAGAGGTCTGCCCTCGACGTCCACGCATTGCAGGACATGGCAGCGTGGGTCAAAGAGCGCCTCCGCGTAGGCATTCCAGGCGATGCGCCCGCGGGCTTCGCCGCTGGCGATCTTCACGCGCGCCGGCTGCAACCGGGCGAGCGCGTCGTTGATGGTGTCGCCCATCCGATCCGCGACGGAGCGCAGATAGTCGAGGTCGGCCCCGGTCTTGCCGTCCGCGTCCGGGAACGCGTAGGGGTCGGGGGCGCTGTGGGTGTGCGTGGCGCCGATCAGGATGTTCTCCGGCGGGATGCCGTGGACGCGGGCGCGGGCGCGATCGGCGAGGACGGCGGGGAAGCCGAGGAAATCCGCGCTGACGATGGCGATGCGGGTGTCGGCATCGGCGAGGACCAGGGCACGGACGGTGAGATCGCCGGCCTTGCGGGTGACGGGGTCGGAGCCGCCCACACCGCCGGACACCGGCAGGAGGGGATCGGGGGTGACCACGCGGACGGCGATGGCGGCGCGGAACTCGGCGCGAGCCGGGGTGAGGAACGCGCTGCCGGCCAGGGCGGCCAGCGCAAGGAACAGGACCGAGACCAAGGAGGAGCGCATGGCTGTTGCTTAAGGCACGGAGCCCGTGCTGTCAGACCATTTCGCGGCCTGGTCGGAACCCCGCTGCCGGGTCACGCGGGGAATCCCCCGCGTCTACAGCTCAGGTCCCCCGCGGATGGAAGGGCGAGGTGGCGGCGAGGCTTTTCCAGAGCGCGCGTTCCTCGTCGGTCGTGGAAGTGGGCACCTCGATGACCACCACCACGTAGAGATCGCCTCGGGTGGTGTCGGGGTTGGGCAGGCCCCGGCCCCGGACGCGGAGTTGCTGGCCGTTGCGGGAGCCGGCGGGGACCTTTACGGACAGCGGACCTTCGAGGCTGGCGACATTCACGGTGGCGCCGAGCACCGCCTCCCAGGGGGCGAGTAGCACTTCGCTCCAGAGGTCGGAGCCGCTGGGGCGGAAATCGGGATGGGCAGCCAGACGCACCCGGAGCAGGAGGTCGCCGGGAACGCCGTTGGGAGCGGGAACACCGCGGGAGGCGACGCGGACCAACTGGCCGTCCTGGACGCCGCGAGGAATTCGCACCTGGAGGCCGGTACGTTCCACGCGGCCGGTGCGCCCGCTGACGCGCTCCTGGGTGATCGTCCGGACCGAGCCGTGCAGAACCTCGTCCAGGGCCACCACGATTTCGCTCGAGACGTCGTCGCCGCGTTCCTCGGGGGGGTAGGGGGTATTGCGGGTGCCGCCGGACCGGGCGTTGCGCCGGGCGCGGCCTCCGAAGAGGCTTTCGAAGAAATCGCTGAAACCGGTGCTGCCGAACTCGAACTCAAACGCCCCGCCGGGGCCTCGCCCGTGCGGGGTGGTCTGGGTGGAGCCTTCGGACGCGGGGTTGGGGAACCCGCTTCCATCCCTCCAGCCGGGGCCAAGCTGGTCGTATCGGTCGCGATGGGCCGGGTTGCCGAGCACCTCGTAGGCCTCGTTGATTTCCTTGAAGCGCTCCTCGGCGGCCCGCGGGTCCTTGGCGACGTCGGGGTGATGCTTGCGGGCCAGTCGGCGGAAGGCCCGTTTGACTTCGTCCTCCGTCGCCCGGCGCGGGACGCCGAGCGTGGCGTAGTAGTCTTTGAAATGGACGGGCATGGCCTGGCGGATTGAACGCCGGCCGGGCTTCGGCTGCAATCCAACGGGGCGGTTGCGTCCGGGGTGGCCGGGGCCCTACAATCCCACCCCCTATGCTGGACAATCCAAAGGAGACCTTCGCGGCCGCCGACGCCAAAGTCGCGAGCCTGCGGAGGTTTCTTTGACCTCCCCCGACAACAGGCCCGCCTTACGGAGATCGAGGCCGCGATGAGCACGGAGAGCTTCTGGGACAACCGGGAGAAGGCGCAGAAGCTCATCGACGAATCCAACACGATCCACCGACGGATCGACCCGGTGATCGCCGCGGACGCCCAACTGCGAGGCCTGCACGAGATGATCGAACTGATCAGCCTCGAGCCGGAGGCCGCCCGGGAGGCGCTGAACGGGGAGCTGGAAAGGGATCTGACGCGACTGGGCAGGCAGTTGGACGCGACCGAACTGGAACTTATGTTGAACGGTCCGCATGACCAGCGACCCGCGATCCTGAGCCTGAACGCGGGCGCCGGTGGCACCGAGGCCTGCGATTGGGCGACCATGATGTGGCGGATGTACCAACGCTGGGCCGAGCGTCGCGGCTGGAAGGTGGACGTGGTCGACATCCTCGAGGACGACGAGAAGCGGATCAAGAGCGTGACCCTGCGGTTGGAAGGGGAGAACGCCTATGGGTTCACCAAGGCCGAGCGCGGGGTGCACCGGTTGGTGCGGATTTCCCCGTTCGACTCCAACAAGCGCCGCCACACTTCGTTCGCGAGCGTGGACGTCATCGCGGAGATTGCGTCGGAGGGCAGCGAGGCCGACCTGGTGATTCCGCC
>JBBQML010000745.1:0-3075 GCA_038328885.1 Verrucomicrobiota bacterium
TCACCCCGCGGGCGGGAGCAAGCCTGCGGCTCGAAGTGCGCACCCTGGGTCCCGCCATCCCGATCCAGGCAGCCGGCACGCGAGGCTCCGCCCGGTGAGGAAGCAACCGGATGGGTCCCCGCTGGCAGCCTGTTCAAAAAGCCCCCTTGTCTCGTAGTCGCCGCGGTGACACGGCGCATTCATTGGCTTTTCGGGCTTCCTTTGCGTTGCGTTGTTCCGGGCGGTTGCCGGACTTGCTCAACGGGCTGCCGCCAGGGTTCGGTGGCCACGCGTTGAGGTTGGGGTTGAATGCGGGGGTTGGTGTCCCCATAACGGCCGCAGGGAATGGAACGACGTATGATCACCGCGACGAAAGGAACGCTGCTGGCGGTGAACCTGGCGCTGGCTCTCGGGGTTTCGGCGGAGGCCCCGATGGCGCGGTTCGGCGGCTACGAGCGGACCGTGCGATCCGGACGAGGAGGGCCGGGGCCGAATGCCTGGGACGAGACCAACGTCTGGCTGTTCAAAGGGCAACCCCCCAAGGATCAGAAGGAGGTCGAGGTGGTGGCCCGAGGGTTCAAGCTCACGCCGCGGGGGTGAAGGTGCGGCTTCTCTGCCGCGATCGCGCACCTGACGGCGCCCAGTTGCACCGTCAGGTGGAATCCTGCTGCCTGCGGGACGAACATCCCGATCTCACACGCCCGGCCTCGCGGGGATGTCGGGCGGTTGGCGTCGGGCTTGAGCAGGGGGTGCCTTCCCCCTGTTCCTGACCGGAACCGGCATCCGGGTCCCGAGCTCACCCGCTGCGTGGGCGAACAGCTCGGGCTGCGCCCGGATTTCAGGCCCTGCTGTCACGGGTCGTGTACTCGGGGTGGCTCCGGCGACAATTTTTCGAGCGAACCCGTTGATGGCGTGGCTTCCGAGCCCTCACGGTCCGGACCCCGGAGCTGGCTGCCCCCCAGCGCCACGGGTTGAGAACATTGGACCCCCGCTCGAGCGCCTTCCGGTAGGACAACACCCCATGGCCCCCGTGCAGTCCACCGTCTACTGTAGACCGTCTGGCATAGCGCACGCTATCTCAAGTCGGTTCGATAAATCAAAATTGGCTAAGTATCATGAAACGCACATTCAAAGTCATTATCAACGCTTCCGCCGTCTCGTTCCTGGCGCTATCGGCCCAGGCTCAGGACCCCGCCAACGCGGTGGCAGATCGGGCGGAGCACAGCCGCCACGCGCTGCCCTCCCAAGTTCGGGCGGACCGATTGAACGGAGCGGTCAAGGCCAGCGACATCCTCGGGATGACGGTCAAAAACTATCAGGATGAAACCCTCGGCAAGGTGGACGATCTCGCGGTGGACCTGGAATCCGGCCGGGTCGTGCAGGCGATTCTCTCCACCGGAGGCTTCATCGGCATCGGCGACACACTCACGGCAGTGCCCCCGGGGGCTCTGCATCACGATGTCGCGCAGAACGTTCTGCATCTCAATGCAGACATATCCAAACTGAAGAGTGCGCCCAAATTCGATAATTCGAACTGGGCCGAATGCTGCGACAGCAATCACCTCTCCGCGGTCTATGGTCATTACGGACAGGAACCCGCCCTCACGTTCCTCCAGCATGGTGACGCCGAGCGGGATGGCCGCCACCATACCGATGCCGGTGTCACCACTCGTTCACCCCTTCAGGCCGATGCAACGCCGGCCGAGCGGCGCATCCGGACTGAGGCACAAACACGGATCCCGGCGGCCCGCCTGAGCCACATGCAGCAGGCGAGCAAGCTCATGGGCACCTCGGTGCATAACCTCCAGGACGAGAAACTGGGCAAGGTAGAGAACCTTCTGGTCGATCTTTCGGCTGGCCGGGTGGTCGCCGTCATCTTGTCCTCCGGCGGATTCCTCGGGATCGGCGACGCCCTCAGCGCCATTCCGCCCACGGCGCTGCGGTTCACCCAACAGCGCGACACCCTCCAACTCGATACGTCGAAGGAGAGTCTGAGCAATGCACCGCATTTCACCGGTGATCGGTGGCCCGACTTTGCGGACGCGGCCTACGCCGGCGGGGTTTATCGTGCCTACAACGTCGATCCTTACTTCACCACCGACGTGACGACTCAGGCGGACAACACCGTGATCAATGTCCGCGACCGCGATGAGCGGACGCTCACGCCGTTCGATCAGGGCAACAGCAAGGCGGACATGGGCACCACGGCGCAGATTCGCAAGGAGATCGGGGCGGGGAAGAACATGTCGGTGAACGCCAAGAACGTGAAGATCATCACCAACGCTGGCCGGGTCACCCTGCGCGGTCCTGTCAACACCGCCGAGGAGAAACGTCTCATCGGCGAAATCGCGGCCCGGATCGCCCGCCTCGAGAACGTGGACAACCAGCTCGAGGTGAAGAGCACGACCAGCAGCAACCCATGATTCGTTGAAGAATCGCAACCGCAACCCTCCCAAACTCAATTATCATGTCAAAGAAATCTGTGTTCTGCATCACGACCTCCCGCGCGCAGGCGGATAGCATCGTGGATGAGCTCAAGCTCGCAAACTTTTCCAACAACGACATCTCGGTCCTGTTCCCCGACAAGGACAGCACCCGTGACTTCGCGCACGAGAAGAACACCAAGGCTCCGGAGGGCGCGGTCGCCGGCGCCGGCACGGGTGGCGCCATCGGGGGAACGTTGGGCTGGATAGCCGGGATCGGCGCCCTGGCCATCCCGGGAGTCGGGCCCTTCATCGCCGCCGGACCAATCCTTGCCGCACTCAGCGGCGCAGCCATCGGAGCCACGGTTGGTGGTATCGCCGGGGGTCTCATCGGGTTGGGGATCCCGGAACTGGAGGCCAAACGCTATGAAGGCAAGGTCAAAGCGGGCAATATCCTCCTCTCGGTGCACACCGAGAATTCGGAGGAGATCAGCCGGGCGAAGGCCATCTTCAGCAAGGCGGGGGCGCAGGACATCTGCACCACCGGTGAGGCCGCCGCCCCGAAGGACAGCCAGGCTCCGCAACGCACGGTGCCTGCCGCCGAGCCTACTCACAGTGGCACTCGCCTATTGTAGCCGACGAAACAACACCTGCGGCCGGGCCCTCCCGGCCG
>JBBQML010000746.1:0-3070 GCA_038328885.1 Verrucomicrobiota bacterium
AGCGCGGGGATCAGCGAGAGGAAGATCATCGCCAGTCCCTGATAACGGTGCAGGGGATCCTCGACCCGGGCCACCACGGCGAAATAGGAAAGCAGGATGACGGTTCCGGTCAGTCCGGTGCGAAAGAGCAGGGTGGCCTGATGGTCGGACAGGGCGGAGGCGGGTTCCCGGAACGTGGAGCCGGGGACCTGGTCATCCAAGTCGTGGGAGAGGGGAGAGGGAGTCACGTGGGAAGGAACCGGGGTGAACGCTGACTGCCCGGGGTGACTTGGTCAAACAACTGGCACTGCCGGGCCGTCAACGCGGCGGCGCCAAAGGTCCGTTCGATTCGTTCGGGGTCGTGCCCCGGCTCGCGCGCCTTGGGGGCACCCGTGAGGGCGTGCTCGAAGAAACCGGCGATCCGATCCATGGCCTTCTCGTTCGCTCCGCTTCGCGTGTAAGTGATCACGGTCGCGCCGCCGATCTCGTGGAGCCGGTTCAGCAGCACGCTGGGGTCAGAGACGACCGCAAGTAGCGGACGTTCGGCCAGGAAGCAGGGAATGAGCTTGGAGGGAAGATAGGCGGGCTCCCGGGTTCCCAACAAAAGGAGGGCATCACCCGCCTGCTGAATGCGGAGGCTCGCCAGATAACCGAGGCGATGGGGAACCTCCTCGACCAAATCTTCGACTCCATGACGGGCGGCCAGCGGAAGGACTTCCGGATTGGCTGCGCCTTGCGGGAGATAATGTGTGCCGAAAAAATGGAGACGGATCCTCGATGCGAGCTCCGGCGCACGCTCGCGAAACCGGCGCAGGCCCTCCAGGAGAAGATTGACCGAGTCCGCGAAGATCGGGCCCGCCGCGCCGGTGTAGACCAGGTGAACCGTGCCAGGGCGCCGGACGAACCCTTCCCCTGGTTTCGCCGGCTGCGAGCGGGCGAGGGCCAGGTCAGCCCGGCTGCCGCCAAACGGGATGCAGACGGCGGCGCGGCGCGCCATCCACGCGTAGCGCCGGCGCAATCGGGTCAGATAGTCCTCCGAAACGCTGATGAAGCCCGAAGCCTCGCGAAAGGTGCGCTCCTCCATCGCCCACGCCACCAGACGGGCAAATCGATACTTCGCACCTCCTGGGGGAAGTGGCGCGCCGGCTTGCTCATAGAAATCGGTTCTCCAAGGGTCCTGCAGATCGACGACGTAAGGGACGGACCAGCGTTGCTGCCAGCGTCGCGCCGCCTCCAGCGTGACAAACTGGGTGGTGGACATGAAGACCAGATCGATCTGTTCCCTTTGGATCAGCCGGCTGCCGGCGGCAAGGAGATGGGGCAGACAACGCCATCCGAGGTTTCCCAGCCCCACCCGGCGGGTCCATGCGCTTGGCAGGGCGCTGCATCGATGGACCGGGATATCCGCCGGCACGGTGAGCTCCAGATCCGTTTCCGTGCCACCTTCGATCGCGCCGGCGTCCACGCCCAGCACCACGGCGTCCCAACCGTGCGCGCGGTAGTGGGGCAGGCTCATCCGCACCCGCTGAAGGTCAGGGGCGTTGAAGGGCAGCCAGTGGGGCGTGACGATTAGGAGGCGCTTCACGGGTGACTTGAGGAGGAGGCCGAGGATCGGGCCGGGCTTCGCAACGAAGGCGCGGGGCGGGCCAGCGACTCGCGCAGGGCTTCGAGGAGGACCGTCCGCTCGAGATCCCAGTTGAATCGCCGGGTTCCCAGATGCCATGCCTGGGTGCGGGCGCGGGCGACCGACTGGGAGTTGGAGAACCATTGGTCGAGCGCGGCTGCCGCCTCCGCCGGTGCGGTGAGATCAAGCAGCAGGCCGGCTTCACCAAGGTCTGTCGCGAGGGCGCGCTGGGCGCGGGTGGGCGAGAGCGCCACGGGCAGTCCCGCAAGCAGGTAGGTGAAAATCTTGTTGGTCAGGCAAAGATCCCGGTTGCGCGGGACGGATTCCTCGATGGCCAGGCCGAGGTCGTAGCCGACGCAGAGCCGCGCCAGCTCCCGGGGTGGACCCACGGGGAGGGATTCAATCGTTCCGGCGAAACCCTGCGCGTGGGCGAGGTCCCTGAGTTGCCCGACAAAGCCGCCATCCGCACGTCCCCGGAGTGTCAGTTGGGAGGGGGTGGATGCGCGTGCGAGGGTTGCGACCAGCCGCTCCAAGCCCCTCCCCGGACCGATCGTCTGCGAATACCAATACAGGCGGCGCGGACCGGTGCCCACATTCACCGCCGGCGGTCCGGGAGGAGCCATCGAACGGGGAAAAACATTCAGCAGCGTAACCGGAATTCGGATCTGAAACGCCTCCGCGTACGCCTGCGCAATCAACGGAGACGCGGCGGTGAGATGAACGCAGCGGGGCAGCCAGGAGCGCTCGATCGCGGCGATCGTCGACCGAAGGATCGGATCGCCAACGGCCTCGGAGGTCTCGGCCGCGTGGAAATCCTCGGCGTCGAACCCCAGCCGCGTCTCGTGGATCCGCGCGGCCTGACCGGCGGCGGCGAGACCCGCCACGGTATGGCCAAGGTACAAGTCCGCCCGCGTGAGGGCGGCGCTCGCCGCCAGCTGGCGGGATGCCCGGTGATGGGCGTGGGCGGCCAGCGCAGGACCCAGCGCGGAGCGCGGCGAGATCCGCGCAAAGAAGCGCGCGACGCGGTGGATCGCCTCGGTGGCCAAGGTGCCGGCCCGACGGGTGAAATCCACCTTTCGGTGCTCCCACCCCGCCGCCTGCTCGAGGTCCCGGTCCGCCGCATCCACGGTCGGGTCGTTGCGCCCGCTGACGACCGTGACGCGGTATCCGGCGTCGTGGAACGTATCCGCCTCCTTGATCAGTCGCGGATTGTTCGCGAGGTGCATCGGCGATACCAGGCAAAGCGTGGCTTTGGTGGGAGTCATGCGCGGCGGATGCGGACTTGCAGGCGGCGGGCGAGTTTCCATCCACCGAGGGTGACGAGCCAGCGTAGCCGCGGACCGCAGGGCAGGAGAGTCCGTGGACGACCCCGGGTACGCGCCTGCCGGGCGGCGTCCGCGCTCAGAGCGGAGGCCTCGGGGTAGAGTTCAAACCGGGTCCGCTCCCAGAGCTCGGCGACCGCCTGCC
>JBBQML010000747.1:0-3063 GCA_038328885.1 Verrucomicrobiota bacterium
GAGGCGGGAGTGGCCGCACACTTCGCGTACACCGTGCGGGTCCAGCAAAACAGAGGCTTCTTCAGCACCGCCGACGTGGTGGAAGACGCGGACGAGATATACCTGGAGCGAGCCGGGCTGAACCGGGATGGGGCGCTCTACAAGGTCTACGCCAACACCCTCAACAAGGACGCCGGCGACACCGGGACCAGCGGAGTGGAGAAGAAAACCCGGCGGACCGAGAATAACAGCGACCTCCAGGCGCTCATCAACGGCCTGGATCTCACCGGGCGCGCCCTGGAGAGATACCTCTACGACAACATAGATATCCCACGGTGTGTCAACATGCTCGCAGCCAACTCGGTGATCCGCAACATCGACATGCACAGCAAGAACTGGTATATCTACCGGGACACCGGGCGGAGCGACGAATGGGCCCTGCTGCCGTGGGACCTCGATCTATCGCACGGTCGCGTCTGGAACGAGCAGAACACTTACTTCGACAACGCGCTCTATTACGACGGCTACGTGGTCAACAGCACGTCCATCCGGCTCGTCTCACAGATGTTCGCGAATCCGGCGTTCCGCGCGATGATCATGCGGCGCATCCGCACGCTCACGGATCGATTCCTGCAGCCGCTCCCCGCTCCGGGGACGCCCGAAAGCGAATTGTATTACGAGCGGCGACTCAACGAGGAATCAGCGCGCATCGATCCCCCGGCCATCGTGCCGTCGGATGCACGGCTCGATTTCGAGAAGTGGGGTTCCTGGCTCCAGGGGGGCTCAACGGTGCGCTTCACCAACGCGAGCCCGGCGGTCGAAACCATGGCCGAGGCCGTCATGCGTTGGAAATCCGAGTATCTTCCCGCACGCCGCAGGTTCATTTACAACACCCAGATCGCCGGCCGCGGCGGCGAGATCCCACTGCCCCAGAAGGGCGGCGGCCCGACCACCAGCTTCTCGCCGCTGGTGGTGACGGGTGCACCGGTCAGGGTCCTCGTGCCCTCCAATGGCACTCTTGGCCTGACCTGGACCGGGAACCCGTCGTCCGAGCCCTTCGACCCGGCCGGTTGGATGAGTGGCTTCACGGGCGTGGGTTACGAGCGCGCCACCGGGTACGAGGCGCTCATCGGCGCGAACGTCGACTCACGGATGAGGGGCAACAACAGCGTCTTCATCCGGATCGAGTTCAACCTGGGCGATCCCCCGGCTTTCGACCGCCTTGAGCTTCGAATGAAGTTCGATGACGGTTTCGTCGCCTTTCTCAACGGCGTCGTGCTGGCTTCGGCTAACGCTCCGGCTGCACCCCAATGGAACTCCTCGGCGCCTGTCTCCCGGGAAGCCAACCCGGCCGCGTTCACCGTCTACGATGTGACGGACAAGCTCGCAAGTCTGCGAGCGGGACGGAACGTCCTGGCCATCCAGGGCCTCAACGACAGTGTCAACAGCAGCGACCTGATCATCGTCCCGGAACTCTACGGTGGGAGTCTCGCCCCCGCGACCACCCTCGAGCCGAGAATCCGGTTCGGCACGATCGACGTCAGTCCCGCTTCGGGTGATCAGGACGAAGAGTTAATCCAGATCCTCAATGACCATCCGATCGCAGTCGACATTTCCGACTGGAGGCTCGAAGGCGGTGTCGAGCACACCTTCCCGGCCGGGACGGTTCTTCCGCCGAACAGCGCGGCCTACGTGTGTCCCGACGCAGCCGCCTTTCGGGCCCGGACCGTCTCGCCCAAGGGCGGCGAGGGGCTTCTGGTGCTGGCTGGGTACAAGGGACATCTCTCCAACCTCGGCGAGACACTCACGATCGTCGACCCCTCCGGCGCAACCAACAGCACGACAACCTACGACGCGCGGCCTTCCGATGCGCAACGCCACCTGGTGCTCAGCGAAATCATGTTCGATCCGGTCGACCACGACCAGGCCGAGTTCATCGAGTTGTTGAATATCAGCGCCTCGGTGACGCTTGATTTGTCGGGTGTCCGTTTCACCCGCGGCGTGGAGTTCGACTTCTCCGGAGGCGCCATCACCTCGCTATCCCCGGGAGGCCGAGTGCTCGTCGTCCGGGACCTCGCCGCCTGGAATCGCGCTCACGGGACCAACCTCCCCGTCGCAGGGGCCTTCTCGGGCGGCACCGCGCTCGCCAACGGCGGCGAACTCATCAAGCTCGAGGATGCGGAGAACGGAACCATTGCCGAGTTCACCTACGATGACGAGGCACCGTGGCCGGCCCGGACCGATGCCGGCTACAGCCTCGTCCTGATCGCGCCCGAGGGGAACCCGGACCCTGCCGTGGCGACGAACTGGCGTGCGAGCGTCCGGCCGGGCGGCAGCCCTGGCGGGTCGGATGTCAGGCGGTTCACGGGGGATCCCCTGGGCGATGCAGACGGGAACGGCGAGAGCGATCTGGTGGACTACCTCCTGGGCAACGATCTCGGCCTGCCAGCCATTTCGCCGCTGCTCTGGCCTCAACCCGATCCCCTCGGCGGACCGGTGGCACTCCGCTTGAGCTACCCGATCAGTCTCGCCGCGGAGGACGCCGTGGTCGGTGTAGTCTTCTCCACCGATTTGGCGACCTGGGAGGACGCCGCTGCGCATCTCGAACTGCTCTCGAGGGAGTTCCTGGGTGGCGGCAGGGAGTTGTTCACCCTGCGCATCAAGCCACCGCTCCGGGATCTGCCACGGGTCTACCTCCGGCTGAGGGCTTCGCTGGCCGGCGATCCCCTGGCACGAGCACGCTGACAGCCTGTTCAAGGAGACCCCCTGCCTCGTAGCCGCCGTGGTGACACGGCGCATTCATTGGCTTTTCGGGGCTCTTGTCTCGTAGCCGCCGTGGTGACACGGCGCATTCATTGGCTTTTCGGGGTTCTTGTCTCGTAGCCGCCGTGGTGACACGGCGCATTCATTGGCTTTTCGGGGCTCTTGTCTCGTAGCCGCCGTGGTGACACGGCGCATTTATTGGCTTTTCGGGGCTCTTGTCTCGTAGCCGCCGTGGTGACACGGCGCATTCATCCAGTTTTCCGGTCCCCATCCAGATGGATCCTTGCCGTCTCACAGGCCTTTAAGCGGGTTACTGGCCAC
>JBBQML010000748.1:0-3056 GCA_038328885.1 Verrucomicrobiota bacterium
TGGTGATCGTCGGTCAGCCGATCGAGATCATCAATGACGATGCGGCAGCACACGCCTGGAGCGCGGCCCCAAAGGTCAACTGGGCCTATACCTCCGGCAACCTCGAGAAGGGGCAGCGGGCGACCTTCCCGGGATTCACCAAACCCGGCCGATACACGTTCCTCTGTTACTACCACGCCGAGATGCCGTCCATGAACGGCGTCGTCACGGTCAAGGCAGCGCCCTAGTGGCCAACGGCCGTCAAACGTGCAGAGGTGCCTGATCGACAGAAGACTTACGCATGAAGGCAGGCGAGATCGGAGGGGTATGCATGTTTGGCGGGGGATTGCGTTCGGGATTCCCCACGTCTGAGACAAGGCTCACCTCCCTTGAGCCACACTGAAACCGAGCGCCATCAGGCGTACCCGGTCCAGGGCGGCCCCGTTCACCGGGGCCGCCCTCGACCTGCCCCCGTTTGGTTACCGCGCCCTGACCAGGTTGGACCTGATGGACGCGGCGCTCATTCCCACCCGGTTTCGGGCCTGAACCACAAACCGGTAGTTGCCGGATCTCAGGGCCATGCTGAGCGACCTGAGGCTGGCCGGCCGGACGGTAGATCTGGTGAGGCTCGCGACCGTGCCGTTGGCGTTCAGCCGGATGGCCGTGACCACGTATCCGGTGATGGCCGAGCCACCGTTGACCGCTGGCGGAGCCCACCGGGCCACGGCGTTGACTGACCCGCCGGCAGCTCCGAACGAGGCGAGCCTGATGACCGGTCTGGCGGGCACCGTGGCGGGGGTCACGGCGTTGGACCGGGCTGACAGGGGACCGGCGCCCAGCGCATTCCTGGCCCGGACCTGGAACCTGACCGCGGTGCCGTTGACCAGTCCGGTGACCTTCAGGCTGGTTGCACCTGCCGTCGCGGACCGCAGGGCACCGACCTGGGCGCCGTTGGCGGCTTTGACAACCCGCACCGAGTATCCGGTGATCGGATAGCCACCGTTGGCCGGTGCGGTCCAGCGCACGAGCGCGGAAGCCTTCCCGGCCGTAGCGGTCCTGATCCCTGGGGCGCGAGGAACCGAAGCCGTTGGGACCGTGATCGGGGGAGGCGCACCCCCGCCGCCGGGTGGAGGTGTACCGCCCCCGCCGCCGGGTGGAGGTGTGCCGCCCCCGCCACCGCCGGGTGGAGGTGTGCCGCCCCCGCCGCCGCCGGGTGGAGGGACCGCTGCGGGCGTGACCACGTTGGATGCCGCGGAGAGCACCCCGGCGCCGGCGGCATTCACTGCGCGGACCTGGAGGGTGTACGAGGTTCCGTTGGTCAGGCCGCTCACCGTGCCGCTGGTTGCGGTGGCCGAGATGGCGGTCCGCGTGATGGCCGGGCCGGTGCTTGGCGTGGCGACGATCTCGTAGCTGGTGATAGCCGTGCCACCGTTGGCAGCGGGTGGGGTCCAGCTCACCGTCGCCGATCCGTCCCCGGCCGTGGCGGTCCTGATCATGGGCGCCCCCGGAGCGGTGTTGGCCGGCGGCAGGCATTGGACGCCAGAGCCCGGTGCCGGACATGCGGTCGAGGTGGGTAGCACCCGTTGCAGACCCCACAGACCGATCTCGGTGAACGGTCGCCGAAGGTCGCCGTAGAAGTAGTCGCCGGGCGCCTGCGCGGTGCCGCCCGCACCACCAATAACCTTGGCGTCGAACGTCTCCCACGGCCCCATGCCCTGAGCAGTCAGCGAGTTGGACTGGTCGACGTGCGGGTCCTGCTCCCACCGCAGCCCGCCGAGGCTGAACACGTGGGGCCCCTCGCTACCGGGTGCCACCATCACGTGGACAGTCATCGGATCGCCGGCGTATGCCGTGAGCCATGGGACGTCGCCAGGGTCGCGGAACGCGTTGGGACCGTCCCCGGCGGGCGCTGCCTTGTAGTTGATCAGCGAACGACCGAGGTCTGCGTTTGTCGGATAGGGCATGAAGTCCTGGCCGATCTTCTCGTCGTCGTCAGCCATCGTGACGGTGAAGTCCCGGTAGTCCGGGGTAGCCGCCCCTGGCACATGGACCAGGACCTGCGCGCCGATGTCCTTCAGCGCGCCGGTGACGGGGTGCCTAAACTCGGTCTGCTCGCCGGCGATCTTCGAGGCGGGGGCGACCACGACGGCGCCATACAGCCCCTGCTTGAGGGTTGTTGCGCCAGCGAGATCCGCGATCACCGCCGTGCCGATCCGGTCGGTCGGGACGTAGTAGACGTACTGGCGGGTGGCGGTTGGTGCGACGTTCTGGTCGGGGGCGAATCCGACGTTGACTCCGCCCGAGCCCTGTTCCCGATCGAGCTTTCCGACCGAGAAGCCCACCGGCGTGGTCAACAGGTTGGTGAGGTTGACCGTGACGCACTCGCCGGCCACGACGTGCAGCACGAGCGGCACGGGCGTCCTGAGGCGGTTCTGGATGGCAGCGACCTCGTTGTTCGGGACGTATGCCGTACGCGCGCCGTTGAACGTGCCGGACCGGTCGATGGCGCTGATGCCGAAGTTGCGAGCCGGTGCACCCGCTGGGCAGGGGTTACCCGCTGAGGTCGATGCCGGCGCAGGACCGCCCGTGGTGACTGGCAGCACGTAGTCCCGAACGGGGCCTTGAACGCCTGGCAGCGGTCTCAGACTGTCGACCTTGCCCGGCAGGATCCGCACGACACCCCACGCGCCCTGCTGGGTGCGCCGCTCGTCGCCTTCGGCGTACAGGTAGTCGCCCGGACGCATCCTCAAGTTGGGCTGCTCCCCATTGAAAACCATGGTGAACTTCTCGCTGACGCCGGCGTGGATGGCGTCGATGATCGTGCCATCGGGAACCTCGGCGCCCGTGGTCGGATCTGGATGGGTGTAGCGGGATTCGAGCAGGGTCCGGCCGCCCTGGAGGTGCAGGGTGTCCACCGTGGGTGAGACGTTGATGGTCCGGATGACCAACGGGTCGTTGGCGTAGAGCCGCGGCAGGGGGGTGACGGGGTCGCCGTACTTCCACGAGCTGAACTGGTTGGCCTTGTCCGGTCGTCCCGTCGAGAGCGGATCCAACGGGTCCGGAAGCAGCGGGTTCGC
>JBBQML010000749.1:0-3056 GCA_038328885.1 Verrucomicrobiota bacterium
CCGGGGGCTCGCAGTCCTCCGCTCACCCCCGGCCGACCCCCTCACCAACCACCAGCCCCGTCACGCGGCCGGCACGACACCGCCAGAACCGGCCGGTGTCACCCCACCATCACCCGCTGACGGTGCCACCGCGCGCCGCGACCGAACCGTCGCCCGCTTGGCGGTGTTCCACGCCACCAGCAGCTCGGAATGGTCCCCGAACCGCCAGCGGTTGATGCCGTCCAGCAACCGCACCAGCTTCATCAGCTTCTTCACGATAGTCTCCAGCTCGGCGACGGCAGTGACATGACCGAGCCGTGCCGTTCGGGCCACGTTGCTGACCAGGTCGAACTCGGTCAGCATCCGGCCCAGGTCATCCAGCAGGGAAGGGGCCATCCCCGCCGCCACCATCGACGCCTTCTGGCTCGTCGCCACGGTCAGCATCGACCGCACCGCCGAGCTGAACCCCCGGTGGCTGGCATTCGCACTCGGCAGCTTGAACCGGCTGGCCAGCTCCGCCCGGTCCTTCGCCGCCACCACCCCCACTTCGACGAGATACCGCAACAGCGTGAAGTGCACCACCTTCCGGATCTCGTTGCGGCGGCTCCGCGCACTCGTCTCCGCCCCCTCCTCGTCCACCTGCGTTCCCGCGATCATCTCGGCGCGTGCGAGACGCTCCTCGAACTCCGCCAGGGTCTTGACATACCCCGCGTCCTCCGAGGGATGAGCCAGGCTGAACACCCTGACCCTCGCGGCCATCTCCAGTTTCCTGCCCCACGGTATACGCATACGCTAGCCCCTCCCGGGACCGATCCCGAACACGGCGTCGGCGTTCCGCGCCGGACCTGCGGGTTACACGGAGCTCCGGCGAATCCGGATGCTCCGGGCCGACAGGATGGAGCAAACGCATACACCGTGCCGAAACGCGTCACTGCGCTAACACGCTGATCTGGAATCACTTCGGGAAAACAGTGTTCCGATGGAGCAGAAGGAGTGTCCTCCCGCGAGGACGCGTGTGTCCATCGTTGAGGACGGTGTACCGTCGGAGACGAGCCGGGGACTTCGGAGGAAGCGAGTGTACCGTCGGAGACGAGCCCGGGACTTCGGAGGAAGCGATTGCACCCTCGGAGACGAGCCTGCCCCATTGGTCGCGGGCGATGCCCCCGCCGGAGAAGGGCTCAGCGCTCCCAACGAATCGGTCGGGGCACCTTGAGCGGTCGATCATTCTCAAAATGTTGTTGTTATGGATCCCCGCGGGCCAGGATTTACCATCGGAGTGAGTGTTTCACCCTGCGGAGCCCCTGTTGTGCCGGTCCGTCTGTCCATCTGTCCGTCCTTCGGAGAACCCTGAATTCCATCGTCATCCGACGATTTTCCCATTCGAAGTGGATCATACCGCCCGCCGAGCCCGGTTCCACCCGGATCGTGTACCGCTCCAGCGGCCCATCGAGCGCGCTCCGCCTGAGCGGCAGGCGATACATATCCTTCGAGCCGTCGTGCTGGGTGCCCCACTGGCCGGTCTGACTGTTGATCAGCAGGGTATCGCCCTGCTCGGTGGGCACGATCCAGAGGGTGTAGGCCCCCGCCGGGATCCGCGTGCCACCCGCCATCAGGTCCCGATCGGTTGTGAAGATGGTGGCGGCGTCCGCGCCGGCCCGCCACACCTGCCCATAGGGGATCACCCCGCCGAACATCGTCCGGCCCCGCATCGACGGCCGGCTGTAGTCGATGAGGATGGCGGCCCCCGCCACCGTCGCCCGGGCCGTATCCCTCGGCGAGAGCACGCCGAGCCCGGCGCCGCCGGCGTCACGGGCGGCGAAGGAGGCGGCCAGCGCCAGGATGTCGACCGTGGGACCCCGGGTCGCCTCGGTCTTGAAGGTGGTTTCGAAACTGTTGGTGGAGACCAGCTCGCCCGATGGCCCATATTTGTAGTGAATCGTCCCCACGCCCTTCCAGGTCAGCCGGAGCCCGTCGTCGCCTTCCCGGACAAACGTCGATGGCGCCACCGCCTGCGCCCCCACCTGGTACAGCACAACGGGCACCGAGTCTCCCGCCACCCTATATGACTGCCTGAGCGCCTGGTCGTAGAACCCATAGGACCAGAAGGGATGGACGAATGGCACCACTCCTGAGGGCGCCGCGATGGTCCGGGTGACGACACTGTCACCCCGAACGCCCCGGAACACGATCGAGTCCCGCCCCACGGTGGCCTCCTGGAACCGCACCGGACTCACCGGCGCCCGGTCGGGCCGGAGCGGCTCGACCCGCACATGGACAATCCGCCCGTCCGACAGCTCGGCCACATAATGGGAAATGGCGGTGCGGGGGACCCGCGACACCAGGGTGCCCTCCAGCCGATTCCCCGACCGCACGAATTGCTCGACCGCCACGGTGTCTCGGCCGATGCGGGAGTAGATGGTGGTGGTATCCGGGGTTCCGAGCACGACAATGAACAGCAGGGCAGGTGTCATTCATTCCCTACGGTGGGCCCGGGTCCTCCGTTTCCCCTTGGTCGCGCGGGCGCGCCCTCAGGGTTTCATGGGCGGAGGCGCTGGGGGCAGCGCCAGCAGCCGGCGCCGGAAGGTCTGAAACCCCGCCGCATCCTTTGCCAGGCCCCGTAACTGCGTCGCCGTGTAGGTAGCGATCTGCGCCTGGGTCGTCGCGATGCGGCTCTCCTCCAGCGGATGGGTCGCGAAGAACCCTTCCACCGCGCCGGGGTTGTTCTGGCGTTCGCTCAGCAGGATCCGGAACATCTCCGGAATCCCGTTGGGGTCGATGCCTGTCTTGATCGTCGTCTTCACGCCCTCGGCATCGGCTTGCTCCTCGTCGGTGCGGCTGAACTTCGCGAACAGAGCGCTTCCGGCCACATTGATGGCCGTCTGGCCGGTTCCGGTGTTACAGACCTTGGTCAGGGTGCACAGCAGCATGACGCCGGCGTTTGCGCCCTGGCCCTGCTGCATCTGCTGCACGCTGTGCCGCAGGGTGATGTGGGCGATCTCATGACCGAGGACGCCAGCCAGTTGGCTCATGTTCTGGGCCTTCTGGATGAGGCCGCGGTTGACGTACACCCATCCAGA
>JBBQML010000750.1:0-3050 GCA_038328885.1 Verrucomicrobiota bacterium
GGCGGCCCACAGCGCGCGTCCCTCGGCCGGCCTGCTCTTCCTGGAAGAATCCGGCTGGCTGGCTCATTTCCCCGAGCTCGCCAGCATCCGCGGCGTGCCCCAGGAGCCGTCGTGGCATCCCGAAGGGGACGTGTTGACCCACACGGCCCACGCGCTGGACGCCCTGGTCGAACTGCCCGAGTGGCGGGTCGCCAACGAGACCACCCGCGTCGTGTGGAGCCTGGCGGTGCTGACCCACGACCTCGGCAAGGCCGTCTGCACGCAGACGGTCGAGCGCGATGGTCGTCCCCGCATCGTCTCGCCCGGCCACGAGCGGGAGAGCGAGCGGTTGGCGGGGAGATTCCTGGAGCGGTTCCGGACCCCCAACGCGCTCGTGGACCGGATCCTCCCGCTGGTGAGCCAGCACATGGCCCATTTTCAGGAGGTCACGGAACGCGCCGTGCGACGTCTGGCTCGCCGGCTGGAACCCGAGACGGTGGCGAGCCTCTGCGTGGTGATGACGGCCGACTCCTTCGGCCGCCCGCCCCGGCCGCGGGTGATCCCGGGCGCGGTGCAGGGCCTCCGTCGCACCGCGGAAAGCCTGGCTCTGGCCGAGGCCGCGCCAAGACCGATCCTGCTGGGGCGTCACCTGCTCGGCCTCGGCCTCGCTCCGGGCCCGGCGATCGGACGCCTGGCCGCGGCGGCGTTCGAGGCGCAGTTGGATGGGCACTTCGATTCCCTGGCGGGGGCGCACCGGTGGCTGGCCGGGCAGGAGGACCTGCCGGACGAGGTCCGGGCCCGGGCGCGCCGCCCGGACGACGAGACCTCCACCCTCCCGGAGGCGCCGGCGTGAGGCAGGGAAATCGGCCACCCGTTCCCCGCCGCAGGTCAGGAGTCCCGGGGGTGCCGTCAGGAGAGCGGGTCCCGCGGCGTCGTGGGCTCAGCGAGGTGCCACCGGCCCGATGTATTGCCGGGCGACGACGACACTGTCGAACCAGAGCAAGTTGACCGCCTGCTTGGTCCACCGGTCGGTGATGTAGCTCTCGAGTGTCAGGGCATTCGCCCGCAGCCCGGCCGTCTTCCGCCAGGAAATCCCCTTCCAATGGCCCTGCAGGCGCCCATCGATCCAGAACGCCTGGGCGCCGTCGGCCTGCCCTGGTGTGTTGTGTTGCAGCATGAATTCGACGCAGATCCAGCGGTCCCGGACGATGACCGGCGCCGCGGGAACACTGAAGGCGTTCCCCCAGTACTTCCCGTCCCGGGACACCTCCATCTCGTGCCAGTAGCTGTAGAAATTCCAGCGGCCCGGTGGCGGGTTCCGCCCCCAGTCGCCCCAGGGCTCGATCGCCGTGGAGAACCGGTCCGTCCCCTCGGGCTTCAGTCCGGCGCCGCCGAATCCGCTCCAACGGTCACCACCGGAAAGGCCCCGGTTGGCCCGCAGCGTGACGAAGTGGTGCACGTAGTCACAGTCGGCGGCGAACTTCGTGTAGAACCGGATGAACAGCGTGTCGGCAGACTCGAACCACTTCGTCAACCCGCCGCCCGTGTCCTCGCCCACATGCGCCTCCACCCGCAGGCAGCGTTTCCCCAAACCCGTCCCCTCGCCGGGATCCTCGAACCGCAGGACCCGCCCGCGCTTGTTTCCCACCTCATCCCATCCCTGGCCCAGCGTGCCTGCTTCGAAATCATCGGCGAAGATCACCGCGGCGTGGGAGCGGATCCCGACGTCGCCGGGGTGCGCCGCCGCCAGCCCGGGCCCCTGCCCCAGTTCAGCCCGGTCGGCCACGTTCACCCAGCGTTCGGCGGCCCAACCGATAAACGATGGTGCCAGCAAAGCGGCCATGATCCCCGGAACCAGGAAGCGACAAGGCATGCCCAAGCCAATGCCGCCTGCCCCAAACCGTCAATTGGGTTGACCACGCCTGGAGCACCCGCAACCGGGAAGAAACGGAGGATCGACCGCGAAGAGCACGAAAGGCGCGGGAGCAGCCGGACCAACCAACCCGATGCGATCGAACCTCGACAGCTCCCCCATCCGTGGTCCTCGAGCCTGATCTCCCGGCCTTTCTTTTCGCGTGTTTCGCGCTTTTCGCGGTCCATCCCTCCAGGCTGAGATCCGCGCATGCTGCTCATCCCCGTGCGCGCCGACCGGAGCCTGATCCATGGGCTGGGCCTCTTCGCGACCGCGCCGATCGCCGCCGGCACGCCCGTATGGCGGTTCCAACCCGGCTTCGACCAGGTTTTTCACGCGCGGGAGTTCGAGGCCCTGCCGGCTCCAGCCCAGGCGCACCTGCGCCACTTCGGGTTTCTCGACGGCGCCCGCGAGCGCTGGGTCCTCGACGGCGACCTGGCGATCTTCATGAACCATTCGGTCGAACCGAACACCGGCGCGCCGGGGGCGGATGGCGTCGCCGACGTCACGACCGCACTGCGCGCCATCGGAGCCGGGGAAGAAATCACCTGCGACTACCGTGCCTTCGACTCGGGTGAAAAGCTGCTCGCCCGACCCCGGTGACCCTGGACGGCGGCAGGATTGCAGATGCCGGCGCCCGCGGCATTCTTGGGACGTGCAAACCACCCCGCGTGTCCTCCGCCCACTGGCCTGCGCCGCCGTCCTGGCGCTGATCCTCCCCTCCGCCCACGCCGCCGAGTCCCTCATCGCGCCCGGCGCGAAGATGGAACGTCTCGGCACCGGGTACGCCTTCACCGAAGGCCCCGCCACTGACCGCGCAGGGAACGTCTACTTCACGGATCAGCCCAATGATCGCATCGTCCGCTGGGACGCCGCGACCGGCCAGTTCAGCGACTGGCTCAAGCCGGCCGGTCGCTCGAACGGGACGTTCTTCGACGAGAAGGGCAACCTGCTTACCTGTGCCGACGGCAAGAATGAGCTGTGGTCGATCGCGCCCGACAAGCAGGTCACCGTGCTGCTGAAGGACTTCGGCGGGAAACTCCTGAATGGCCCGAACGACCTCTGGCTGCGCCCCGATGGCGGGCTCTACTTCACCGATCCCCTCTACAAGCGCCCCTATTGGCAGCGCGACCCGGCCACGCAACAGCCGGGCCAGTAC
>JBBQML010000751.1:0-3048 GCA_038328885.1 Verrucomicrobiota bacterium
GCTGGCGCTGGCGCTGGCGCTGGCGCTGGCGCTGGCTTGGTGGGGCGGCGCTTGGGTGTTGGCTTCCGTTTCATGACCCCCTTCGCGACTCCCTGAATCTGACCCGGGCGCAGCAAGTCGTCTAGCCCGTCCGCGGTGTCGGGGACATCCATGGCGCGGGTAGCGTGTACCGCCACTTTCCTGGGGATGCCGGGACGCGCCAATGGGGTAATACCCTACCTGCGGGCGGGGCGGACGTTCCGGTTGCGCTAAGGTCCGGACTCGATGGTCCGCGCCACGATGCTCGTCCGCTCCGGATGCTCGCAGAGGGCGCCTGAACCGAAGCCGAGAGAGTACCGGCACTGACTGGCGGATGGTACCAGACAGTCGGCGTAGTCCCCGAATCCCGCCGGTTTGGCGCGGCACACCCCCGGGTGGGGAAGCCCCGGCGCAGAAGCGGATCCGTCGGAGGACGTCGGGGACGTCGGGGACGAAGAATCAGGGTCCGGACCCGCGGCGCGGCCGGAGGTAACCCGAGAGGACGAAGGAATTGGCCCCACCCGCTCCAGTTGAGGCCGCGCTGCTTCCTCCGGCAATGGGGCGTTCACCCTATGGCGAAGCCCGACCCGTCGGGTCATGGTCTTTGGCGGGTGGTATTGGGGAACCAGGCTCCTGGCAGCCCCTCGAGAAATCCGTTGGCCACCCTGGAACAACTGAGAATGAGCTCGAAAAGCCCCGGGAGGCGCACCGTGTGGCACCGTTTGGGTACGGTAGGGTACGGTGGCTGAAGGGCTGGGGGTATTTTGAGCAGGCTGCCAGGAGCCCGCGCCGAGGGCATCGGCCCGGGGTGCGGTACGGGTTCTCTCTCACAAAAATCCAGACCAATCCTATGACCTTGAAGCTCAATCTTATTACTCTCGGCGTTTTGACCATCGCGTCGTTGTCGGGAGGCTGCAAGCCAGCCACGGAGGCACCTCAGGCGACACCTCAGGCCACCGTTGAGGAACGCGTCGACCGGGCGAAGGTGGAGGTCCGGGACACGGCGCAGGGGATGAAGGAGTACACCTTCGCCCAGAAGGACGAGTTTGTGGGCCAGATGCGCACCGAACTGGCCGATATCAACCGGGAACTGGACCAACTCTCGGAGCGGATCGGAAAGGCTGGTGAAGCCGCCAAGGCGGAGGCGCAACCCCGGGTGAAAAGCCTGCGCGAGCAGGCGGCCAGACTAAAAGCACAACTCGACGCGGCGAGGGATTCCACCGAGTCCACCTGGGGCGAGGTCAAGACCGGGTTCAGGAATGGTTACGCCGAACTGAAGGTTGGATTTCAGCAGGCGCGTCAGTGGGTCAGTGAGAAGATCGCGCCCTGATCGGCCGGGGGGTCGATTATGGCACTCCTGGTGGAGTGAACACCCCATAGCGCCTCAGCGGTCGCGGTCTCATTCTAGGTCGATGACAATACGGCAAAATATCCATCTGGTCCGGCTGATTTCACTGCTCTTCGCCACCGCCCTCGTGGCACTTCTCGGCACGGGCTGCGGCACCGCCCACGGCTTCGGCAAGGATGTGGAGAAGGCGGGTGAGAAGATTCAGGATGGCACGGACTAGGTCCTCCGTCCTGAAGCCGACGCCGGTTGGTGTCGTTGAGTTCTCTGATCGGCCGGACCGGCCGGCCGACAGCGGGCAGGCCCCGGGCTGAGACCGGCCAGTCGGCCAGTCGGCCAGTCGGCCAGTCGGGCGGTGGGGTCGCCGCGGTCCTCGGCGCTGGACAGGTGGGCGGCAGCTTGGGAGCATCCATGCCGGCCACAGGTAGAATACAATGCAGAAACTGCCATTGCGCATGCGGACTTGGCTGGCCACGCAGACACGCCCGCGCCCGGGCGCGGTGGAACCGCCGCTGCGGGCAGAGCTGTTCAGTGTGGAACAACTCGCACGCCACGCGCGAGGCCTGGCGGAGGAACATCAGACCGGCTCACGACCCGGCCCCAACCGCCTGTTGGCCCGGCTGGAGGTCAACGAGGACAGTCTCCGCGCCTTCAACCGCGGCACCCTGGCGGTCGGGTCGAGCCGGCAGATCACCCCGGCTGCGGAATGGCTCCTCGACAACTTCTATCTCATCGAGGAGCAGATCCAGATGGCCCGGCGGCACCTTCCCCCGGGCTATAGCCGGGAGTTGCCCCGGCTCCGGAAGGGGCCCTCCGCCGGGTTCCCGCGTGTCTACGACATCGTGCTGGAGCTGATCGCGCATGTGGACGCCCAGATTGACGCGGCGTCGCTCAGCGCGTTTGTCGCCGCCTACCAGAAGGTGGTCCCGCTCCGGCTCGGTGAGCTGTGGGCCATCCCCATCATGCTGCGACTGGGACTCATCGAGAACCTGCAGCGCATCACCGCGCGGCTGACTTGTGCCCGGGCCGATCGGGACCTCGCCGACCTGTGGGTGGATCGTCTGCAGGCAACGGCGGAGAAGCACCCTTCCCGCATCGTGATCGTGGTGGCCGCCATGGCGGGCTCGGATATCCCCCTCTCCTGTTCATTCGTGGCGGAGTTCTGCCATCGGCTGTCACGCCAGAGCCCGACACTGCACCTGGCGCGGACCTGGCTCGAGCAACGCCTCGGCGAGCAGGGATTGTCCATCGAGCAGTTGGTCCATCTGGAAAATCAGAGTCAGGCGGCCGATCAGGTTTCCGTCAGCCACAGCATAGGCAGTCTGCGCTTCCTGAGTGCGATGGACTGGAAGGAGTTCGTCGAGACCCTGAGTCTGGTGGAGGAGACGCTACGTTCCGACCCGGCGGGCGTGTACAGCCAGATGGATTTCGCCACCCGCGATCGCTACCGTCATTCGGTCGAGTTTCTCGCCCGGCACAGCAGGGTCTCGCAGGCCGAGGTCGCGCTGAAGGCGGTCCGACTGGCGGCGGACGGCGCGCGCGACAACGGCGTGAAGGACCGGTCGGCCCATGTGGGATTCTATCTGATCGACAAGGGCGAATCGTTGCTGGGGCGGGAGGCGGGGGTGCGGTGGCCCTTGCGGTCGTTGGTCGAGCGGGGCATCCACCGTTATCCGCTCGCGTTC
>JBBQML010000752.1:0-3022 GCA_038328885.1 Verrucomicrobiota bacterium
CGGCCTATCGCTTCGCTCGGAGCCTCGCCCGGAGCGATGACGACGCCGGGGAACTGACCCAGGAAGCGTTCAGCCGCCTGTACGAGAGGGGCGGGACGATCCGGGATCAGACCAAGATGAAGTCCTGGCTCTTTACGACGCTCTACCGGGTCTTCCTTGGCTGGAAGCGACGGGAGTCGCGCTGGCCCCAGGTCGAGATCACGGAGGCAGAGCCCGAACTGCCTCAGGTTGAGCCTCAACAAATCGCCCGATGCGAGGCGGGGGATGTGCTCGCGGCCCTGCAGGCGATTGAGGAGCGGTACCGGGTGCCACTCGCGTTGTTCTACATCGATGACCTTTCCTATGACGAAATCGCAAACACGCTGGAGATCCCCATCGGCACCGTAATGTCCCGCATCTCGCGCGGGAAAGATGCCCTGCGAAAATTACTCACGTCTCCAGCCGCCAACCAAGGGACCGGCATCCTCCATTTCCCTGGCGCCTCGACCTCCGACCAAGCCGCTCATGAATAGTGAACAAGCCCGATTCGTATTGCGCGCCTTCCGACCCGGCACGGACCGGATGGATGCTCCAGAGTTCCGTGAAGCTTTCGAACGACTCCGCCAAGATCCCGTCCTCGCGTCGTGGTTTGATCGTGAGATGGCCTCGGACACGATCATTCGCGCCAAACTTACCAGCGTCCTTGCGCCCCCCAGCGGGCTCCGGGACCGCATCCTCGCCACACCGAAGATCGTCCAACCCAGGATCTGGTGGCGGCAGCCTGCCTGGCTGGCGGTCGCCGCCTCGGTAGCGCTGCTCGTGACGTTCAGCATCGTCCGCCTCGGTCGCCAGTCCCCCCAGGAACTGGCATTCGCAGCTTTCCGCGCCGAGGTGTTGTCCGGAAGTGAGAAGATGCCTCACGTCTCCTTCATGGACTCCGATCTCAGACGGATTCGCGATCAACTCCGCTCGGAAGGTGCACCCGATGACCTTGTCATCCCGGCCGGTCTCACAGGTGCGGCGGTCAATGGTTGCCGGATCGTGGAATGGCACGGACGCAAAGTATCGATGATTTGTTTTCACCTCAGCGATGGGGGTCACTTTGACCTGTTCGTCGTTTCCGACGTGGAGTGGGATGGACCCACCCCCGGCGAAAAGCCGTTGCTGGCCCAGGTCGGCCAGATGAACACGGCAAGTTGGTCAAAGGGCGGTCGCACCTACATCCTCGCGGCGAATGCAACGGATGAGGAACTCAGGCGACTCCTGGCGGTCTGATCCTGCCCTGAAGAATGACCAACGCGGCTGAAGCTTTTCGGCAGAGCCATCCGGATCTGTTCTTCTTGGACCCGGGCGATACCGCTTCCCTGGAGCAGTTCCTCAAGGTGCGGGGGATCCTCGCCCCGGCATCACGTGTGGTCGCCGCCAGCAAGGCTGGCGAGGGAAACATGAACTGCACCCTTCGAGTCGCCACCACGGAGGGTCCGCTCATCGTGAAGCAGGCACGCCCGTGGGTGGAGAAGTACCCTCAGTTCGCCGCGCCATGGGACCGCGCCTGCCGCGAAGCCGAATTCTATGAGGCGATCGCCAGGGTTCCGCAGCTGGCCCGAATGATGCCGCGGCTGATCGATTTCGACCCCGTAGCCCGAGTGCTCGTGCTGGAGGACCTGGGTGACAACAGCGACTACACAGGGCTTTACCAAGGGGAAAACCTCAACGACTCCGACGTCGAGGAAATGGCGGGATTTCTCGCTCGGCTCCATCGGTGCATCCCGTGTTCCGGCGAACATCGCGGACTCGCCAACCGCGAGATGCGTGAGCTGAACCATTCCCACATCTTCGTGGTGCCGCTGACAGCCGCCAATGGACTGGACCTCGACACCATTACGCCCGGACTCGCGCAGGCAGCACGCTTCCTCCAGTCGGACGCGGACTATGTCGACGAGGTGTCCCGCCTCGGAAGGGAGATTTACCTGGCGGATGGCGGGAGCCTGCTCCATGGAGACTTCTTTCCCGGCAGCCTGTTGCGCACCAAGGCCGGACCACGGGTCATCGATCCCGAGTTCGCCTTCTTCGGCCGGCCTGAATTCGATGTCGCCGTGTTTCTCGCCCATCTCATCCTCTCCAACCAACCTCCAGCGATGCGCCGACTGTGGCGGGAAGCCTATGACGCCCCAGCCGGCTTCGATAACCCGCTGATGCTCCAGTTGGCCGGCGTCGAGATCATGCGCCGCCTGATCGGATACGCGCAGTTGCCGGTTCGCGGATTGAAGCCGAAGTGCGACCTGCTGGAACTCTCCCGGACGCTTGTTTTGCGCCCCGGGCTGCATTTCGTGGAGGCGGCATGAGCCTGGATCGATCAGGCCGTGGCATGCCAACCAGCAGTCGCCGCCGGTTCCTGACCGTGACCGGGACTGCCGCGGCGTGGGCATCGGTTATGCACCTCAACCCGGGAATTGCGCTTGGTCCCGGTGTGGACCTGGCCCAGCGGATTCGAGGCCTGATGTTTGGCTCGGCAATCGGGGACGCCCTCGGCGGGCCCATTGAGTTTCAGTCCCGCGAACGCGTTCAGCAACTGGCGCATCCACCGAAGGTTTGGCAGGAAGGCGAAAAACTGGATGCAAACGCCCGGGCCGCCGCCGCCGCGCGCCTCCAGCTCCGGCCCTACGGCCCCCTGCGCCCGGACACGGAGTCTTACGGGCAATGGAACCGCGATTCACCCCCGGGGACTATCACGGATGACACCCGGCACAAGCTCATCCTGCTGCACGCGCTGCATAACGCCGAAGTCGGGGGCGGCTGGCCCGTCACCGTTCGCACCCTCGCCCGCGCCTACGTGGAATGGCCCGAAACCAAGGCGGTCCTGGGGCAGCCCGGTTACGAGGCTTTGGCCAGGGACTGGCTTGAGGAATGGCAGTTTGCCGCCCGATGGGTGCTCGGCGAGCGAGATCTGGAACGAGCACTCCCACCGGAGCGCATGTGGCAGGGTCTTCCCACCGTTTGCGGGCAGATGACTTTGCTTCCGTTGGCGGCCATTTATGCCGGG
>JBBQML010000753.1:0-3020 GCA_038328885.1 Verrucomicrobiota bacterium
CCCGCAGGCGAAGGTCCGCCTCGGCAATGGCAAACCCGTCATGGCTCTCTTCCAGCACGCGCAGCCGGCTCCTCACCTCGGGCGTCTCCCTGGCCACCACCAGCACACAGTAGCCGTCCAGGCCACCACGCCCGATTCGACCGCGCAGCTGATGCAACTGCGCGAGGCCGAAGCGCTCGGCGTTCTCGATGACCATCACCGTGGCATTGGAGACATCCACCCCCACCTCGATTACCGAGGTGGCGAGGAGCACCCGGGTGCGCCCCTCCCGGAAGCCCCGCATGACGCGCTCCTTCTCCGAACCCTCGAGTCGGCCGTGCACCAAACCCACCTCGTGGGGCTCCATCGCGCGCGCGAGTTCCCCGAACTCCCGCGTCACCGCCTTCACCTCGCCGTCACCGCCGTCCTCCACCCGGGCGCAAACGACGTACGCCTGCCGCCCCGCCCCGAGTTGCTCACGGACAAAGGCCCAGACCTTGGGAAGCTTCTCGCGCCCACGCACGAAGGTTCGCACCCGGCCCCGACCCGGCGGTGGCAGGCGGATGGTCGAGACATCCAAATCCCCGTACAAGGTGAGAGCCAGCGTCCGCGGAATCGGCGTGGCCGTCATCACCAGCAGGTGCGGATAGGACCCCTTGCGTACCAGGTGCTCGCGCTGGGCGACGCCGAACTTGTGCTGTTCGTCGATGATCACGAGCCCCAGGCGATCGGGCTCGTAGTTGGCCTCCAGCAACGCGTGGGTTCCCACGGTCAGGGTGGGCGCACCACCCGGGACACCGCGGGGCGGCACCGCACCCGCGAGACCCCGCCCGCTGCCAGTGTGCACCGCCACGGGGATGCCGAGGGGCCCGAACCAACCCTCCAGCCGCTCGGCGTGCTGCCGGGCGAGAATCTCCGTCGGCGCCATCAGGGCCACCTCACAGCCACTCTCCAAAGTCATCAGCGCTGCCGCCGCCGCAACCACCGTCTTCCCGCAGCCCACATCGCCCTGCACCAGCCGCCGCATCGGCCGGCCCCCGGACAGATCCTGTCGAATCTCGCGCAGAACCCCCGTCTGTGACTCCGTCAGCTGGAACCCCAACCGCGCCAGGAAGGGCCGGATCCAGCGGTTGTCCCCGCCACACGGCAACCCCGGCGCCCGCGCGTAGAGTCGTTGCCGCCGCGACTGGATCTCCCACTGCAGAGCGACGAATTCGTCGTGCGCGAGCCGCCGCCGACCCACCTCCGCCTCCTCGAGTGTCCCCGGAAAATGCAGCCACCGCAGGGCCTCCGCCCGCGTGGGAAGACCGCCCCGCGCCACCTCCGGATTCGGTTCGGCCACCCGCGGCGCCACCTGCCCGACCAACTGCCAGATCCGACCCCGCAGCCATCGTTGCTGGAGGCCTTCGGTCAGGGGATAGATCGGCACGATGCGGTCCATATGGATCGAGGCCTCCTCCCCCTCCTCAAGCACCTCGGTTTCCGGGTGGTCGATGGTGCGCGGCTTGAGCGACGTCACCCGGCCGTGCGCCATCACGTCCATCCCGCTGCGGAAGAGCTCCTCCAGGAATGGCAGGTTCCACCAGCGGCAATGGAGACGCGCCGTGCCGTCATCGAGGACCAATTCGAACACGGACTGGGTCCGTTGACGAAAACGCTTCACCCCGAGGGCGACGACGCGTCCCCGTACGGTCACCGGTCGTCCCTTTTCCGCCACCTCGCGGATGGCGAGGGCATGGCGGCGGTCCTCATAGCGCCTGGGACGATGCAGCAGCAGATCCTCGACGGTGCGGAGACCGAGTCGCTCGAGTTGCGCGGCGCGTTCGAGGCCCACGCCCCCCAGAGCCGTCACCGGCGCATCGAGCGGCAATTCCTGGAGGGGGATCAGCGGCACCGACGGAAAGCTGCGGAGCCGTCCCTCGCCCGGCCAAGCCGATTCCGTTCTGGTCTTGCGCCAGAACGTAGGGCTTCCCGGTAGCCGGAGGCTTACCGGACCTCCAGGACGGAGGGATGACAGACGGTACCCGGAGGTCCTGCGGACCTCCCGGGGCCTCCGTCAGTTCCCTCGCACGCGGTAGAACCGGGCCAGGCCGGTGGGCGCGAACTTCACCGGGCTGGCCCCGGACTCGTCCTGCCAGGTGCCGGCGAGCCCGGTGGCGCTCTGCAAGGTGCCGCCTGAAAAAGTCACTTCCACGTCGTTGCCGGAGCGGGCCACGGAGAGAACCGGGTTCGACGTTTCCTTCGTGCCGACAGCGTATGCCACGGTGTTCAGGAACAGGTTCCGGCCATCGTCCGTAAGATCGGCGTAGTCTGTCGAGGTGTTGGCGTTTGGATTCGCAGCCTGGCCGATGAACACGCCGATCCGCTTGTTGGGCACCACACTTCCGTCCGCTAGCTTGTCGCCCTTCTCGTAAACGAAGATGGCCGGGTACGAGCCGTCGGGCTCGACGGACGCCACCACGTCGGCGTCCGCAGACGGCACGCCCCAGGTGATGCTGTAGAGGGTCTTATACACCTTCAGCTTGCCGGTGAAGCCCTGGGCGATCGGATGGCTGGGCATCCGGATGTGGAGCGAATCCCGGGCGTCCTGGATCGCCTCCGGTACCTCGCTGCGACCCGAGTTTCCCCAGTTGAGAAAGTCGTTCGAGCCGTCCGCCGTCCGCAGGACCCAGTCGGCGTTGTCATACATGTAGGCCTCGAAAGAGATCACTGGGACATCCGTATCCTTGAGGCTGAAGACCCCGATGGCATCGCCCGGCGGATCACTCACGGTCGTGGAGCCGATGGACTCCGAGATCAGCACGAGATCCTGTCCCGCCGCCGCCGTGCGCAGATCCTCGGGGGTGGTCCCCGTCGACGTGAACACGGTCACCGTGTATCCCTTCGCCCGGAGCAGCGCGATAAACGCTGGATCCCCGTTGATGGGCGATTCCCCCGTGGACGTCACGAAGAGGATCTTCCCGGTGGATTTTGCCGCGGTGTCGTATCCAAAGATGATCTCGCCGGAGCCCCCGTGGGACAACCGGCCAGTGGCGTCGACT
>JBBQML010000754.1:0-3015 GCA_038328885.1 Verrucomicrobiota bacterium
CACCCCGCCGCACAGCGCTGGCTCGAGGATCTCTTCCGCACGATGCGCAGGGACTGGGGCTGCACCTACTTCAAACTCGACGCCACCTCCTGGGGCACCCTGCCCAGCGGCCATCGCCACGACCCCAAGGCCACCCGGATCGAAGCCTACCGGCGGGGCATGGAAGCCATCCGCCGCGGCGCCGGCGACGCCCTCATCCTCGGCTGCAATCATCCCATGTGGCCTTCACTCGGCCTGGTGCACGCCTCCCGGAGTTCCCTCGACATCGGGCGCGACTGGGCTTCGTTCACCAGCATCGGCCGCGAGAACCTCCTCCGCGGCTGGCAGAACGGCCGACTGTGGTGGAACGATCCCGACTGCGTCCTCCTCCACGACAGCGCCGCCCGGGACCTCGTCGACCCTGCCGGTCGCCCGACCACCACCGGCAAGCAACCCGACAACGAGTACCAGTTCCATGCCACCCTCATCTATGCGACGGGCGGCATGGTTCTCAGCGGCGACGACCTGACCCGCATCACCCCCCGGCGCGCGGAGATGCTCCGCAAGCTGGTCCCACCCTCCGGGCAATGCGCCCGCTTCGACGACGACGCGTTCACCGTCGGCGTCACCTCGTTCAAAGACCGGCAGGTGTTTTCGGTCTTCAACTGGGACGACCAACCGGCGAATCGCGTGCTGAAGCTCGGGGAGAGGTCCCGCCTCACCGACATCCTCAGCGGCGAAAACCTGGGCGTCCACGAAGGCGAGTATCGCCTCGAGGCCGTGCCCGCCCGCTTCGGACGCCTGATCGAGGCCCGCCCGGCGCAGCCCTAGGAACCCCATGGCGATCAAAGCCACCATCTACAAGGCCCGGCTCCAGTTGGCAGACATGGATCGCGGGGTCTACGGCGACTTCAACACGACCATTGCCCGCCATCCGTCGGAGACCGACGAGCGCCTCCTGATCCGCCTGCTCGCCTTCGCCCTCAACGTGCCGGCCACCACCGACGAGGATCCCCTCGAGTTCGCCAAGGACCTCTGGGACCCCGACGAGCCCAGCCTCTGGCAGCGCGACCTCACCGGACAGATCCTTCATTGGATCGACGTCGGCCAACCGGACGAGAAGCGGTTGCTGCGGGCCAGCAGCCGCGCTGCCCGCGTCAGCGTCTACAGCTTCGCTGCTCCCGTGACTTGGTGGCCGGGGATCGCCAACCGGATCACCCGTGCCCGCAATCTCTCGGTCTGGTCGGTACCCGCCGATCAGAGCAAGGCCCTCGCCATGCTGGCGCAACGATCCATGGACCTCCAGGTGACCGTCCAGGACGGCGCCATCTGGGTGGGTGACGGCAAGCGTTCGGTCGAGGTCGCGCCTCTCCCCCTCTATGGCGCCACCGACCCCTCATCCTCCGCCCGCTAGTCCGAGCCCTCGGCAGTCGGCCCTCCGCCCTCCGCCCTCCGCCCTCTGACCCCGGACCTCCGACCTCGGACCTCGGCCCTCCGACCTCTGACCTCTGACCTCTGACCTCTGACCTCTGACCCCAGACCCCCGACCCCAGACCTCGGATTGCCAGCCACCGCCCGAGCAGGGAGTCTCCGTCGGTGAAGATCTCCCGAATTCTGGCGTATCGCGTCGATCTGCCCCTGCAGGAGGGGAGTTACCAATGGTCCGGCGGTAAATCCGTCAGCGTCTTCGACTCCACCATCGTCCGCGTCGAAACCGACGCCGGCATCGTCGGGCACGGCGAGGTTTGTCCTCTCGGTCCCTTCTACCTACCCGCCTACGCCGAAGGCGTCCGCGCCGGCATCCGCGAGCTTGGCCCCCACCTCATCGGCGAGGACCCCTGCCAACTGGGCCGGCTGAACCGCCTCATGGACGCCGCGCTGAAGGGCCATCCCTACGTGAAATCGGGCCTGGATGTCGCCTGCTGGGACATCCTGGGTCAAGCCACGGGCCAGCCGGTCTGCGTGCTCCTGGGCGGCCGTTACGGGGAGGACGTCGGACTCTACCGCGCCATCTCCCAGGAGGCTCCCGAAGCCATGGCCGCGCGCGTGGCCGGCTACCGCGCCGAGGGCTATCGGAGGTTCCAACTCAAGGTGGGTGGCGACGCGGAGACGGACATCGCCCGCATCCATGCCGTGGCCGCGCAATTGAAGACCGGCGACCGCCTTGTCGCCGACGCGAACACCGGGTGGCTCGCGCACGATGCCCTCCGGGTGATCCGCGGGGTGCGGGACGTTGATGTGTATATCGAGCAACCGTGCCTCAGTTACGAGGAATGCCTCTCGGTGCGCCGCCATTGCGATCATCCCTTCGTCCTGGATGAGTGCATCGACGGCCTCGACGCCCTGCTGCGGGCGTTGACGGACCGCGCCGCCGACGTGGTGAACCTGAAGATCAGCAAGCTCGGCGGGTTGACGCGCACCCGGCAGGCCCGCGATCTGTGCGTGTCCATGGGCGTGGCCCTGACGCTCGAGGATAGCTGGGGCGGCGACATCGCCACCGCCGCCATCGCGCACCTGGCCCACAGCACACCACCGGAGTTCCTCTTTTCGACGACGGACTTCAACAGCTACGTCACGGTCAGCACCGCGGAGGACGCCCCCCGGCGGGTACACGGCCGGATGGCCGCGAGCACCACACCCGGGCTGGGCATCCGGCCACGAATGAACGTCCTCGGCGCTCCCCTCGTTGACGTCGCCTGACCTGATCTCCCTCACCGACTTGTCCCCCGTCTCCACGCTGAGTGCATTGAAATGAACACCACGACCCGCATCCGCCGCCCCGCCTGCTGGCCTCTGCTCCTCGCCCTCGCCGGACTCCTGCTGGCCCCCGTCACCCCGGGATGGGCCGCCACCGCCGACGACCAACTGGCGGCGTTTTTCTCAGGGTATCTCGAGGAACGGTTCCGCCAGGAGCCGCTGGCTGCCACCCAGCTCGGCGACCATCGGTTTGACGACCGCCTCGAGAATCCCACCCGGGCTGAACGGGAGCGCTGGCTGGCCCTCGTGCGACAGACGCTCCGCGACCTGCCCAAGCGG
>JBBQML010000755.1:0-3010 GCA_038328885.1 Verrucomicrobiota bacterium
CACGAGGCCCGCTCCAGGTGTGCCTTGGTCGTGGGATGCAGCTCTGCGCAGTTAAGGACGTTGTGCAAGGCCCGTTGCGTCGCACTGACCTTCGCCATGTGCGCACGCCTTTGGCGGAACTGGTGGGGGGACTCTAGCGCCTTCATGGGTTTTCTAGGGTTCTGGCAGCGGGGGGGACCCCGGCGTGGACCGGGGGCTCAGGGGCGAACCCCCGCCCCCGGAGAAGCGATTCGAGGAGGTCGCGGTCGTACCCGGGCGGCTTGCCTTGGCGCAGGCCGAAGACGTAGGCCAGCACGAGACAGACAGGCACGAGGGCGAGCCCGAGGGAGGGGAGCAGCGCGGCCTCCGAGCCAACAATCAGGCCGAAGAAAACCGCGATGCCCCCTCCCAAACCTCCGATCAGCCACCACACGAGGTTGCCGTCCAACTCCCAGGTTCGGCCGGAGGAGTCGGAGGCGTTATTCGTGTCGGTTAATCGAAGGTCCGTGCTCATGCTTCAGTGGGTGGTTGAGGTTAAAAAGCGCCCACGCCAACCGAGGAGTTGTCGTCGATGCCGAAAATCTTGAAGAAGGCGAAGATGACCGCCGGGGCGGCGGCGATGATCGCGCCACCAATGATCGACATCTTCCCTTGGTCGACGTCGCCGCGCCGGATCGCGAAGCCGCCGTAGATCACGGAAGAGATGCTCAGGATGAACCCGAACATCATGATCACGGCGAGACTATTGCTGATGCCGGTCTTGAGTTCGGTCGAATCAAACCCCTGGGCAAGCAGGGGCCGGGCGCTGGCGAGCAGGAAAAGGAGCGCCCAGTGCACGGCGCTCGCTTTCCTGGTAAGTGTGGTTCGGAGGGTCTCGAGTTTGTTCATGCGGGTGATGGTTTTTGTCGCTGGGTCCGGAGGAGAACCGGTCTCCTTCGCCGGACCACTGGGAAGAGGTTTTAGCAGGCGCCGGGCACCGGAATGTGTGTGGGGAACACATTCCGCAGGGCCGACCTGTGGTAGTGGATCGGGCCGTGGCACCCCTCCTTTCCGAGCAACGCTTTGAGCGCCTCCGCGACCTGGATACCCGGCTGACGACCGAAATCTGCGGACAGGGCCAGGCCCTGGCCCGGATCGTAGCCGCGCTGCGGCGGGGCGAATTGGGACTGAGCAAACCCGGGCGGCCGCGCGGGAGTTATCTGCTGCTGGGACCCACCGGTGTCGGAAAGACCGAGACCGTGGTCGTCGGCACCGATCACGTCTTTGGCGCCGGTCGGCTTTTCCGCTTCGATATGTCGGAATTCCAGACGCAGGCCTCCGTCGGGCTGGTACTGGGCGCCCAACTGGGAGAAGCGGGGTACTTCGGCTCGGTGCGCGAGCGGGCGCCTGAGGGTTCTCTCCTGTTCGACGAAATCGAGAAGGCCCACCCGCGGGTCCTGGATCTGCTGCTTCAATTGCTGGACGCTGCCCGCATCACCGTGGCGACGGGGCAGACACTGGATTTCAGCGGGTTTCACATCTGGCTGACGTCCAACGTCGGCTCCGGCGATCCCCTGGCCCTCCAGCATTCGAGCGAGGCGACGCTTGAGCGGCACGTGCTCACCCGGGCACAAGAGGCGTTCGGCCCGGAGATCTTTGCGCGCATCGCCGAGAAGATCGTGTTCCACCGGCTGGGATACGATTTCCAGGTCGAGATCGCGGGCAAGTTCCTCGCGCGGGAGTTGGAGTTCCTCCAGAGCCAAGGGCATCGACTGGAGGTGAGCGGAGAGGTCCTGGGGTTCCTCGTCAGGAAGGGATTCCATCCCAAGCTCGGTGCCCGTCCCATGCGCGACGCCGTGGAGAAGCTCGTGGGAGACGCCGTTGCCAAGCGTCTTCTGGCCGGGGCGTCGGCCTCTGGCACGCTCGGCGTGGACGAAGGGCAGGATGACCTCGTCATTGGGTGTGGGGAGGCGAAGTATCCACACCGGCCTGGTGGAGGCCTGGACGCTCCCGGGGGAGCAGGCGACTGAGCAAACGGTGGTCGCCGAGTCGCCGAGACACCGATCCGGCCATCGGCGCGAGCAGTGGCGAGCTTCAGACGGACCGCCCCATCCCCACGCCCACTGCCCCAAATCCATTGCGGCGGTCCTGATGCGCTCCCATCGTCTCGACAGAAGGGGGGAGAACAGGCGGTCCCTCACCTGGCTGTCGTGGCAAACCAAAGCAACCATCACACTCTCGGTTTCGCTCGCTCATCGAAGCTCGCCACAACCGGGAGGTTCGGGATGGCGCTCCTCAGCGTCATCGCGTGGACGCTTGTCCACGTCCAGGCGCTGTCGGAACCACTTGCAAAAGGGCTCACGGCACCAATCTTCGTCCCGCCTGATCCCCACCCTGCCGCTGTCCTCACCATTGGCAGCATCTCCAGAGAGTATGCCCGGCATGGTTACTTCCGAATCGGCGCACTCCCTGAGCTGGTTATTGATTCCGTCACCTTGGAGATAAGGAATCCTTCCGTGATCGGCCGGATCCTTGACGCCCTCAATGAGCGCTCTCTGCCCCACCTCCCTGACAAGTGGGTTCGCATCCGGAACGTCTGTCTGAAGGCCGGGTACGGGAGTCGAAGTATCATTGTGGCAGCAGAGATTCGAAAACTCGGCAGGTTGCGGTGGCGGTTTGTCGATGGAGTGGTGTCGAACGATGGGACCAACTTTCACACGTTCGATGAGGCCTCTCTATCCGTCAGCGGTCCTGGTTTCGGCCAACTTGTCGTCATGAGCAGCCTCAAAACTAATCTCATCCCTTTTCTCCAGAATCCCGCACCTTCGTACCCTGGTTTTCCCAAGGAATAGTTGCATGAGAACGCTAGTCGCCCTGTTCGTCGCATTCTTCAATTGCCTCGCTACCGCCACCGCGCAAACGCCGGACAATCTCATCCTCCAAGGGAGGGCCTTCCTGGCTGGCCAGGACATCACGAATGCAAACGCCAGATTCCAGGCGGCCACAGCGGCGAATCCAAATCACCAAAGTGCAAACGCACTTTATGCGGCCT
>JBBQML010000756.1:0-3010 GCA_038328885.1 Verrucomicrobiota bacterium
AGTGTCGGGCTTTGGCTTCGAGGTGTTCCTTCTCGGAAGGCGTGTTGTGGAAGAATCCCTTGGCGTGGTCGGCCTCGGTGATGGCGCGCTGGGGTTGGGGGCGAGGCTTCGCCTGCGACTCAATGGCCCGCCAGGTGGCAGCGAAGGCCAGGAGCTGTTCGAGCGCTTCGATCCAGCGGACGACGTCCTCCTTGGACAGGTGTGTGCGGGCGGCGATGGCCGCGTGGGTCATGTCCACGACGCCGTCCTGGTCGGCCAAGACCAGGAGGTCCATGAACAGGTGACGCACCTGCGGGTCATCGGCGATGGAACTGTCGAAGATGGACTTAAAGACTTTGGCGAACATGGGATGGTTGGAGATCGTGGGTTGCCAGCGACGCGAATGCCGGAAGCCGGGGGGGGGCGACCGCCCGGTTCGTCGGCAACGAGGATTCCTGGCGTGCGTCACAGGCGGAACACCCCCTGGCCGGTCGCCAGCGACACGAGTTCGGTCAGCGACAGGCGGTGAACTCTGCGCGAGAACTTGACCCGTAGGCGGATGCCTTGCCGGTCGAGTTCGATCCGAACCGGTTTGCCCGTGGCCGGGCAGACGGTCCAAATCCTCCCGAACACGCGCCGAGTGCGTTTCATGATGCGGGGGTGGCGGTGCCCTGACGCGGGTCGTAGCCCTTCTGGTACCGCCAGAGGGACGCGACGAGACGGAACGCCTTCCAGTCCCGGGGCAGGTCCTCGTGCTTCACCACTTCCATGCGCCCGGGCTCCGTGGTCGAGATGAACACGTTGGCGGCGAGGATGCGCTCGACGTTCTCCGGACCCCAGTAAGTGGCGCCGTAGGCGGCCAACTGCATCGCCTGGTTGTCGTAGGCGACGACCTCCTCGCCCTTCCGGGTCTTGCGGGTCTTGTAGTCGAGGATGCCGATGCCGTTCTGGCCGTATCGGAACAGCACGTCCGCGGTGCCGGCGAACCCCTGAGCCCGGTTCACCACACGGATCTCCCGTTCGATGATTTCGATGCCCACGCGCGGGCCTTCCATTCGAGGACGGGCTCGACGAAGGGGCGGAATTCGGGGTCATAGGGCTCCCCGGCCATCGCCAGTTCCAGAGCGCCGTGGATCATGGTGCCAAGGTCGGCGGCCTCTTCGACCTGCCCGAAGGCAGCGTTGCGAACCCTGGTGCACCAGTAGTCTTCGGATTCCTCGGCCTGCTTGGGCGTGCGCAGGCTCGCGAGGGCGACCTGGTCGAGCTTCCACTTCTCCAGACCCGGCTTGGCCAGGAGGCCGAGGATGCTCGTGACGCTGGGGTACAGGCCGAGGCGCTTGGCATCGCGGATCGTGGTCGGGCGTTCTCCCTGCCCGTCGGCAGTCGGCAGGCGATGGACGGGCGTGCCATCGGCCCGGTACCAGTGACCGGAGGGGACCTTGTTCTTGGTGAGGACAGCCATTGTCGTGGTGGGTGGACGCCGGGACGACCCGAAGGCCGTCCCGTGCGTCGTTGGTGGTTGCGGGTGATCAGAAGGGCACTTCGTCCTCGATGAGCGGGGCGCTCGGCGCCGCCGGGGCCGGTCGCGAAGGCGCGACCGGAGCGGACGCCGGCTGTGGCCGGGGCTGCGGGGCCGCCGCCGGCTTGGCGGGCGGGGGTGCCCCGAAGCCCTCCGGCACCGGCGAGAGCGCCGCGATCGCGGCGAACACGCCGCTGCCATCGCGCTTCTGAACGTGCTCGACCGTCAGCAGGCACTTCTGACCCTTGATCGCGCAGTAGTCCCAGCCGTAGGTCGGTGCGTGGCCCAGCAGGCTCTTGAGGAAGTTGAAGAGGGCTGCCTTCTCGTTGCCGCTGATTCGCATCATCCGGCTGGCGATCCGATGCGGGGTGCCCTGCGCGTCCCGGAATCCGAAAAGGAAGCAGGTCAGATCGACCTTCTCCGTCTCGGTGGATTGGAAGCGCTGACGCTGGATTCCGAACTCGTCGCGGACGTCGATGACGGTGGCGACGAACGTCCCCGCGGGGGCGAGGGCGTCGCCGATAAGCTCCGCGAACGGGTTTGTGTGACTTTTGGGTTGTCGTAGGACTGCCATGGTGTGGTTTTCCTTTCTCAGTTCTGGGGGTTGTGGTGGGGATGGAAGCTGGGTCTGGGAAGCAGGCCGTCGCCCGGGTGGGGGACTGGCTTGAGGCGCGCGTTCCTCGATTGGCGGCGTTCGGCGCGAAGGGCTGCCTGCCGGCGCTGGAACGTCTCGGTCGTGAAGTAGGCTTCGACCTCGCTCAGGCGGTAGCGGTGGTTCTCGCCGAAGTTGCCGTGGCCGGGGATGTGCCACCGGCGCAACGTCGCGGTGCAGAAGCCCAGGCGCCGGGCCAACTCGGAGAGGGTGAGGAGCGGTTCGGATTTCGGCAGTTCGCCGCGCAGGAGTCGCAGCGCCGCTTCCCGCCGCTCGGGCGGAGCCGCCATGGCCGCCTGGACGATGTCTTCGAGCGCGGTCATGGCTTTCGCGGCTCCCCGGGGGCGATCCGGCAGCGCTGGTTGAGGTGCGCCTCGACCTCGGTCCACTTGAAACGGACCAGGTTCCCGATCTTGTAGTAGGGGAGCAGTCCCTCCTGCATCCACTGCTCGACCGTTCGTTGGCTCGCGTGCAGTCGCCGACTTGCCTCCGGCTTGTCGATAAACCACTCGACCGCCGGCCCGTTGGGGCCGGTCGTTTCGAGTCGTTTGACGGTCGTCGGCATCCGCGATCCTTGGCGGGCCGCCGGGGATCCGAGCCCGTCCGGGTGCGGTCACCGGCGCGCGCCGGCTCGATTCATAAGGCATGTTTTCGAGCGTCGAGCGGCGGGCGAAAAATCGAGTCCGCAGATACCCGCAAGCGTCCGCAACGGCCCGCAACCACCCCCAGATTCTCGAAGCGAAATCGCCTAAGAACGGTGTTGACAGATGTCGGAACGCTCCGAGCGACCAGCGCCGCCGAACCTGGCCAAGATCCACGTGGGCTGAGGCTTGGGAGTTCCGGTGGGGAAGGCAGGCCTC
>JBBQML010000757.1:0-3007 GCA_038328885.1 Verrucomicrobiota bacterium
AGTTGTGCAATACAACGTCAATAACTCCCCGGATGCCAAGGGGCGCGTGAAGTATGCAGCTCCAGTGAGCGGCCTGACCACAGTCTACGTCTATATCGCCCATCGCTAGCAGGCTCTGATGTGACCCCACCCCCCGGGTTACGATGAGCTAGACCGAGGACGGATGCTCTCCGGGGCATCCGTCCTCGTACTTCCAGGACCCGGTTCGTCACCGCCACCTCTATGGTTTCGCTCCTGCCCCAAACAACGGATCTCGGCGAACGGCTGATCGCCGCCGGGCTCCTGGGCGAGACCCAGTTGGAACTGGCGCTGCGGGAGCAGCGGAGCAAGGGCATCCCCCTGAGCCGGGTGCTGGTGGAACTGGGGTTTGTCGCCCCGGAGAAACTTTCAGACTTCCTCGCCCGCGCCGCGCAGTCGCGGGTCGTCAGCGTCAGCCAACTCACGCTGGACGACCAGGTCACCAACCTCGTGCCCCGGGAGCTGGCCCGGCGCTTCCGCGCCCTGCCGATCTCGCGGGCGAACGGGAGCCTGACCGTCGCCATGGCGGATCCCTCGAACGTCATCGCCATCGATGCGTTCACCCACGCCACCGGCCTTCACATCGACGTCGTCACCGCCACCGAACGCGACATCCTCAACGCGCTGGACCGCCTCGACAAGAGCGGCGGGAACATCCAGGAATCGATCGACCAGATCATTGAGGAGAAGGACCGGGACGCCGGCACCAAGAGCACGCAGGTCGAGGTGTTCGAGTCGCCGGAGGATCAGGCACCCACGATTCGCCTGGTCAGCCAGATCATCAACCGCGCCATCGAATCGGGGGCCAGCGACATCCATTTTGAGCCCGACGAAAAGATCATGCGCATCCGCACGCGGAAGGACGGCGTGCTCCACCCCGATGTCCTGATTCCCAAGAGCCTCCAGCCGCTGGTGATCGCCCGGATGAAGATCCTGGCGGACATGGACATCTCGGAATCGCGGATTCCGCAGGACGGTCGCGCCACGGTGTCCGCCGGCCGGCGACAGATCAGCCTGCGGGTCTCCTGTCTGCCCACCAGCCACGGCGAGAGCATCGTGGTCCGAATCCTCAATTCCAACGTCAGCCTGCAGCGTCTGCAGTCCCTGGGATTGGCACCCGCCCTGGAAGCCCAGCTTCGCGAAGTCATGGACGCTCCGCACGGGGTGGTGATCGTCACCGGTCCCACCGGCAGCGGCAAGACGACCACGCTCTACGCCATCCTCAATGAAATCAGCTCGCCGGACGTGAGCATCTTCACACTCGAAGACCCGGTGGAGATCAAGATGGGGGGTGTCCGCCAGACCCAGATCAAGGAAGACGTCGGACTCACCTTCGGCGCCGGCCTCCGCTCACTGCTGAGGCAGGACCCCGACATCATCCTGGTGGGGGAAACGCGCGACACCGAGACCGCGCAGTTGATGGTGCGGGCCGCCCTGACCGGTCACCTGGTCTTCACCACCCTCCACACCAACGACGCACCCGGCGCCATCCCGCGCCTGCTGGACATGGGGGTGGAACCCTTTCTGCTGCCCGACAGTCTCCTGGCGGTGGTCGCGCAACGCCTGGTCCGCCGCCTGTGCCCTGATTGCCGAGAGGAACTCAGCGAGTCGGACTCGCTGAAAGTCTACGCGGACCTGCGGGTGGAACCACCGACCGACTCGGCTCCCCGTCTTTGGCGCAGCGCTGGCTGCATGAACTGCGGGAACAGCGGGTTTCGGGGAAGGCAGGGCGTCTTCGAGTTCATGCGCATCGGCGGGCACATGCACGATGCGATCGTGAACCGGGCGGGGGCGCACGAGTTCCAGAGGTTGGCCCGCGAAGGCGGGCTTCGCAGTATGTGGGAGTATGGCCTCCAACTCGCCGCCCAGGGAGTGACAACCGTCCAGGAACTGCTGCGCGTCACCCGGAAGGACCAGGATTGACATGAACCGATACTCCTACGCAGGGCTGGACCAGCAGGGCCGCAACGTGGTCGGGGAGATGGCGGCCCAGAACGAGGCGGCCCTGGAGGAACGGCTTCACGCCATGGGCCTCTGGCTCGTGGAGGCCAAGCTCGCCCGCGAAACCGCGACGCGGTCGTCCGGCAAGGGCCTGTTCAGCTTTGTCGGAGCCCCCAGCCGCCGGGATGTCATCGACTTCAGCACCCTGATGAGCTTCCAGCTCCGCTCCGGCGTGCCGATGATCACCGCGCTGGATGTCGCTGCCGCGGATTGCCCGAACCCGCGCTTCCGCGAGGCGATCACCGATCTGCGGCGCCTGGTGGAGTCGGGCGAGTCTCTCGCCGAGGGGATGGCCCGGACGCCGGTGATGTTCCCCGACTATGTCACCAGTCTCATCCGCTCGGCCGAATCCAGCGGCCGAATCCCGGATGCCTTCCTCGAGGTCAGCAAGTACCTCGAGTGGCAGGAACGCATCGCGGCGGACATCCGCCAGGCGACGATCTACCCGGCCATCGTGCTCGGCGTCGTCGCAATCTTCGTCTTTGTCCTGTTCACGTTCGTGGTGCCGAAGTTTGTGGGACTGCTCACCATGGCCAAGGTCGGTCTCCCAATGATCACTCGTGTGGTCTTCGCCCTGAGCGACGTGGCCAAGGCCACCTGGTGGGTCTTTCCGATCATCTTCATCGGTGTGCCGATCGTCCTGCGGACGAGCAAGAAGCACTCACCAAAATTCGCCATCGCGTTCGAAGGCGCCAAGTTCCGGATGCCGATCTTTGGGTCGCTGATCCATATGCTGGTGATCTCGCGGTTCGCCCACAACCTCGCGGTTCTCTACCGGGCGGGTGTCCACATTCTTCAGGCACTGGAGTTATGCCGGGAACTCGTGGGCAGCATCACGATCAGCACCGCCCTGGTGGATATCATTGCGCGGACGGAGGCCGGCGAACCGTTGAGCGCAAGCCTGCGCCGCCACCCGGTGTTCCCCCCGCTGCTCATCCGCATGGTCGCCATGGGTGAAACCAGCGGCAACGTGGACCACGCGCTGGAG
>JBBQML010000758.1:0-2998 GCA_038328885.1 Verrucomicrobiota bacterium
ACCTACCAGGGGAAATAGGCGCTACTCGCCTTCCAGCGTCCTTTGACGACCCTCCAGCCGATCCCGACCCGGGCCAATTCCATGAGCGCGCATCTCCCCAGAATTGTTAGGTCAACTCGCGTCCGTGGAAATCCAGGCTAGTAGCTAACACCTCGGAAGATCATGTGACTCTGGCGGGAAACCGCTCGAAGCCGAAAGGCACTGAGGACCCCGCATCGGCACATGCCTTTTGGTGGTGCCGGCAGGGGGGCGGGAAACCGCTCGAAGCCGAAAGGCACTGAGGACCTAAGGCGGGAATTACCGGCCATCCCCGGGCACGAATCGGAATCGGAGCGCGGAGCGGAACGGGAGAGGCAACCCGCGGACAGGGCTGTCCGCGCTCCAATCAGCATTCCAACCCGGGCTGCGGAGGGCGGACCGTAGTGAAGCGCCCGACCGTCGTCGGCCAAGCGAATGAATGGAGTGAGGCAGGACGTGGACAGGCATTCCTCCCTATTCTTGCACCCGCGAGTCTAATTCGGAGGAGGTCCACGGATGTCCGCCTCCTCGCGTGAGATGAGACTCGGGGTAGTCTGACGGCGTGGGGAGTCCGACTTACATGGCGATCATCGCCCCGGCCAACCTCCGGCGCGCCTGGTGGCGCGTCGCGGCCAACCGCGGCGGGCCCGGCGTGGACGGAGTGACCTGCGCGATCTTCTCCGAAGGCAGAAGGGCCCGGCTCGACGCGCTCCACGACGACCTGGTCAACGGTGCCTACCGGCCCAGCCCCGTCCGGCGCGTGGGCATCCCCAAGACGGACGGGGGCACACGGTTCCTGGGCATCCCGACCGTGGCCGACCGCATCGTGGCCCAGGCCGTCGCCCAGGCGTTGATGCCGGTGTGGGAGTCCGACTTCTCGCCGCTGAGTTTTGCCTACCTTCCGGGACGCAGCGCCGCGGACGCAGTGCTGGCGGCCCAGTGTCCACTGGCCGCCGGCAACCGGTGGGTTATCGACCTCGATATCGAGGCCTTCTTCGACCGGGTGGATCAGGTCCGCCTGTTGCTACGGCTCCAAACGCGGATCGACGACGCGCTGGTGCTGGACCTGATCGGCGACTTGTTGCGCTCCGGTTACCAGGATGCCGAAGGCTTTCATCCGACCCCGCGCGGACTGGCGCAGGGAAGCCCGCTGTCCCCGCTCCTGGCCAACGTGGTTCTGGACGAATTGGACCAGGAACTCGCCCGTCGGGAGTGGCCCTTCGTTCGCTACGCTGACGACTGCCTGGTCTTCGCCCCCGATCAGGAGTCGGCCACCCGGAGACTGGCGGACATCGTCGGGTTCCTCCACGACCGGCTGGGACTCGAGGTGAACGCGGCGAAGACGCGAATCGCCCCGCCCGAGGGGACCTCGTTTCTGGGCTTCACTTACCGGCTCGGCCGCTACTCGGGGGTTCGACGACGGACCACCGCGAGAGCTGCGGCGGCCTGTCGGCAGGAGCTTGGACGCCTGGCAACCCCTCAGCCGGGGGATGAATGCTGGGAAGACGTGGCGGCGCGCGTTGCCGCCTACCACCGGGGATGGGAGGCCTACTTCCGCCTGGGCGACCTGGAGACTCTCGAGGCAGTCCGGTGGCACGCGCGCTGCGTGATCCGCTCGGCGGCGTGGCGCCTCTGGAATTCCCCGGCGCGCCGCCAGTTGGAGTTGGAGGACCGGGGTGTGCCGGAACCGGACGCCGAGCAGGCAGCCTTCGCTCTGACCTTCCCGAACGAAGTGTCATTTCCTGCCGAACTGGATCGGGCGCTACCGGACGCCGTGTTCGCCCGGTTCGGGCTGGCGAAATTCGCGCCCCGACCGCCAGCCCGGCGGGGCACCGAGGAGCCATTGGAAAGGCGGATGGCGGAGGAACGAGCGGCGTGGCTGCGCCGGATCGGGGGCCGCCTGCACGTCGGTGTCTGGCCACCGACTGACCGAATGGAGGCGGGGAAGAACGGTGTAGTTTCCCCAGAAGCCCTGCAAAAAGGACCTCTACAATGCCAGTTGCCCTGATTGACGTCCCCTACGCCCGGGTCGGGCTGCACTCCGAACGCCTCCAGGTATTCGGGCCGCGACGCGATCCCGAGCCCCGCGAGCTTCTGCGCGAATTGCCGCTCGCCGAAATCGAACGTCTCGTCCTCACCGAGCAGGTCACCCTGACCGGACCTGCCCAAGGCGAGCTGCTCCGGCGCGCCATCCCGGTGTTTTGGTTCGATGCCCACGGCCGGTTCCTGGGAGGAACCACGCCGCCGCCGCCTGCCCGGGTCGCGGCTCGACTTCGTCAGTATCAGCTTCAGACCGACCCGGCTGCCGGTCTGCCCTTCGCCCAGGCCCTCGTCGAGGCCAAGATCGCCAACCAGCGCCGGGTGTTGCAACGGGCCGCCGCATCCCGCGATCTCGACGTCGCGGACACACTCGCCGCCCTCGACACCGCGCGGGAATCCGCCCGCGACGCGCACGACCTCGATGCGCTGAGGGGAGTCGAGGGCGCCGCAGCGGCACGGTACTTCGTCGATTGGGCAAAATGCTTGCCGCCACAATTCCCGTTCGAGCGTCGCTCGTCGCGTCCCCCGCATAATCCGGTCAACGCCTGCCTCAGCTACACCTCCGCGCTGCTCTACCAGGAACTGCTGTCGGTGGTTCACATGTCTGGTCTGGATCCCGGCCTGGGCTTGCTGCACGTCCCGGATGACGGACGCCAGTCCCTCGTGCTCGACCTGATGGAGCCGTTCCGCGCGCCGGTCATGGACGCGCTCACCCTGCGGCTGTTCAACCTCGGAATCCTGCACCCGGAAGATTTCGAACCCCATGACGGCGGGGTATGGCTCGCCGGCGACGCACGCAAACTCCTGTTCCAGCAGCACGAACGTCGCCTCCTCCGCGAAGTGGAACTGCCGCAGGTGGGACCTCGGACCACGCTTCGCCAACACGTCACCGCCGCGGTCCAGCGCTACCAGCGGGCCCTGCTGGCGGGCCTGCCTTATG
>JBBQML010000759.1:0-2995 GCA_038328885.1 Verrucomicrobiota bacterium
ACCCCTTGTCGGTGGCGGCGTACAACTCGCGGGCGGCCTTGCCCTTCAGGTCCGTCCGGCACAGTTGCAGCAGACCGTCGTCCAGGCACTTCTTGGCGGCCGGCTTGGCGACCGACGACGCGGGGAACAGGCCGGGGTCGGTCTTGGAGGCGTACAGCGGCGCGCCGGCCGGGTCCGAGGCGGCGCGGGTGAGGGCGTCGATGATGAGCGGCGTCAGCTTGTCGGCCACGAGGCGGCATCCGTGCGAGTGCCGGCGCGACGGGTCCGTGTCGCGCGGGGTGGCAATCTAGCAGGAATGGCGAACCGGTTTCAAGGCGGATTGGAATGCGATGGGCGAACGGCCCCTCGCCGTCGCCCGACCGTGGAACGATCTCCAGTCTTGCTGAAACCCGCCGGTCGGACGATAACGGCAGTGTCGTCCGTTCTTCCCGGCGAGGTGAGCCGTCATGTTGGAAGCCCCGGATCGGGTGTGCGCGGTGGTGGCCCGCACCCGGCACAAGATGATGCAAGTGGAGTTGCGGGAGGCCGCCCGCAAGGCCAAGTTCGTGGAGGTCCGCCTGGACTTCCTGGCCAAGGCCGTGGACTTCAAACGCTTGCAGCCGCACAAAGAATGCGCGTGGCTGGGAACCATCCGCCGGCCGGCCGACGGCGGACGCTGGCCCGCCAGCGATGCCGAGCGGCTGACCGTGTTGCGGCAAGCCATCGTCTCCGGCTGCTTCGAGTGGGTCGATCTGGAAACCGACGTGGCCGATCAGGTCCGCCGGTTCGGGTCCGTCAAGCGGGTCATCAGTTACCACAACATGACCGAGACGCCGGACGACCTGGACGGCATTTACGACGAGATGCTGAAGCAGGACGGCGACGTGTTCAAGCTCGCCGTGCTGACCAAAACGGCGGACGACGTGAAGCGCGTCATCGCCCTCCAGAAGCGCGCCACTCGGCCCACTATCGCGTTCGGTATGGGCGACTTCGGCTACGCCACCCGCTTCCTCGCCCTGAAGCACGGCGCGCCGTGGATTTACGCCCTGTTCAACCGCGACCGCGAACTCGCCCCCGGAATGCCCGCCGTCGATGACTTCCGCACCACTTACCCCGTGCGGTCCATCAACGCCGACACCAAAGTGTACTGCCTCTTGGGTGATCCGGTCGGCCACAGCTTCAGCCCGATTTTGCACAACCACATGTTCCTGCGACACAAGGTGAACGCCGTCTACCTGCCGGTGCGGACGCCCAACGGCAAACTGGCGGAGATGACGGCGGCGCTGGAACAAGTGCCCGTCAGCGGGTACAGCGTCACCATCCCGCACAAGGAAGCGGCGGTCGAAGCCGCGACCGAGTGGGAGCCGACGGCCAAATCGAGTGGGTCGGCGAACACCCTCCTCGCCACGCCGACCGGCTTCCTGGCCGTCAACACGGACAGCCCCGCCGCCGTCGGCGCGCTGCGGGACGCGCTGGACGCCAAGGCCGCCAAGGAGGGCGTCACCGCCCCGGAGTTCGGCCAGCAGTTCGTCCTCATCTTGGGCGCGGGCGGGGCGGCGCGGGCCACCGCCTTCGCCCTGCACCGGGTCGGCGCGCACATCACGATCACCTCGCGGACGGCCGAACGGGCCGAGAAACTGGCGAGCGAGATCGGCTGCAAGTGGTGCGACTGGGCCGCCCGCCACGGCGTCTCGCAGTGCGACATCCTGATTAACTGCACGCCCGTCGGGATGCATCCCAACGTGGACGAGTCGCCCATCCATGCCAGCTTCCTGAAGCCCGGCCTGACCGTGTTCGACACCGTGTACACGCCGGAGCGGACGCAACTGCTGCGCGACGCCGAGGCCCGCCGCAGCAACATCGTCAGCGGGGTAGAGATGTTCGTCCGGCAGGCGGCCGCGCAATTCGAGCTGTTCACCGGCATCAGCCCGAACCTGGACCAGATGCGGGAACTGCTGCGGAAGGCCATGTCCCCCCTCACGCGGGCGATTCAGGAGGAGGCGGAGAAGAGCGGGCTGACCGAGGCGGAAGCCGACGAGCAGGGCGGGGAAGCAGGCGGCGAGGGGTGGAAGATCAAGCAGGGGTGAGTGTTCTTGGGAGGGCGAGGCCAGCGCCGGGCACGGGATTCCACCCGTGGGCGAGGCCAACCACGCCCCACCTCTCCCCGCTGGGGAGAGGTCGGTTGCGAAGCAACCGGGGGGGGGGTGGGGGGGCGCCCCGCGCGCGGGGGCGCCCACTTCTTTCTTTGGCGTTTCAAATCACCCCTCACCCGTCCGTCGAGCTTCGCTCTCCGGCCGACCTCTCCCCAGCGGGGAGAGGTGGGGCGTGATTGGTGCTTCACCAACCCGTTTCAGGAATCCCACCCCACGTCGCCTTCCCCGCCTCCCGCCTTCAATGTCCGCCCTTCGCCTTCCGGCGGCCGCGAATGCTGTCCGGGAACAGCTCCTCCTGCTTCAGTCCGCCGAGGGTGTCGAACGGCAACTCCCGCATCTCGCCGATCACTTCCACCCCCGGCACCTTCTTCGCGTCTTCCAGCAGCGGGGCCGTCACCCACAGGTCGAACACTTCCAGCGTGTTCGGCACCACCGCCAGCCGCACCCGGTCGAGCTTCGGCTGCCAGCAGGTATCGACGGCCGTTTCGATGCACTCCCGGTCGGTGCCGAAGGCGAACGGCAATTTGCTCCGCCACAGGAACCGCGCCGTCAGGTTGTTCATCTCGAACGGCCGGCTCCAGATGGACTTCAAGGCGCGATTCGTCGTCAAATCCGCGATGCCGATGCCGGTGCCGTTGCCGTCCGAGTCCGGGGAAATGTCCAGGCACGCCAACCGGGTGATGGCCGGGTCGTTCGTCTCCAGGTGCGGGTGCGCCTCGATCAGCTGCCGGCCGACCACGTTCGGATCGATCCCCGCGCCGGAGTAGTTCTTCCCGCACTCGCCGACGATCAGAACGTCCAGTTGCTTGAACGGGATGCGGCCGAGGAGCGAAAAGGCTTCCTTCAACAGCACCGGCTCGCGG
>JBBQML010000760.1:0-2985 GCA_038328885.1 Verrucomicrobiota bacterium
ACCGTTTTGGCCGGAAATCATGAACCGTGCCAGAAAAGCAAATAAGCCGCTGAAGGCCAGCGGCTTAAGTGGTTGCGCTGCAACGGAAACTGGGGGTGGGGTTTGGGTGTTTTTTCCGTGGCGTTAGGTTATGTCACCTGAAGGCCTGACCACGGTTTCAATGGGACAAAGTTGGCTCGTTCCGGCCCCTGACACGGTACCTGAGGGTACGTCCCCATGACCTCGGCGTCGTGACGGCCCACCGACCCTCGGCAGGCCGTGTTGGTGGCGTCCACGTCGTCACCTTGTCGCAAAGTGCCGGGCCTCGTTCGCCAAACCAAGAAGGGCCACGACGATGATGGACAACCACGTGGTATCCACAAGTGACTTTACAACAACAAGCTAGGAACCAGGTGGCTGGGCTCCGACCTCTGGCCAGAGCGCTGGAGCCTCCTGAGCGCACGTGGGGTGCCGGGACCGGCTCCGCACCCCACCACGCTGTGTGCCTGCCAGCCACGAAGTGGTAACCTGCCGGCCAGATGGCACACGTGATGTACTTCGCCTACGGATCAAACATGAACCCGGCGCAGTTTGCCGGCCGATGTCCGCACTCCGGGTTCCTCGGCGATTGCCGGAGGCCGTGATTGCCGAGATCGCCGGATGGGCGGGTGGCGGTTGAACAGGTTGAACAGGTTCAACCATTTCATCCGGATGCGCCAGAAACAGACCGGGTGCCACCTGGACGCGCTGGACGGCTGCCGACGATGTGGAACACGTTGCGCCGACGAGCCAACTGGAATCCAGGACAGTTCCTGTAGAAACATGACCGAACCACATGCCTCTCCCGACCACGAACGCTGAGCCGAGGGATGGCCTTACCTGCAGCGGGTCGGACCCATGCTGTTCGCTTGAGGAAGATGAATCTGTGGATGGACCGGAGCTCCGGGGGGCCGGATTGGTCGCGCTCGAGGGGAACGCCGTGGCCCGGCGCTGAGGGGCGTCACAGCGGCGACCCCACGGTCGCCGCGTTTCGTGGTTGATTGACCCGCGCCGGGTCGGCGCGAGCGATCCGGCTCGACGCGGCCTTCGTTTCCTCGCACATGCTTGAGACGTGCCCCCCACCGCCCCACCGCCCATCGATCCGGCGTGCACCGCGGGCTGGGCGATGCCGTGGGCGATGGTGCTGGTCGCCTACGCTGTTCTGGCCGAGCCCGCCGGGGGATCCAGCACAACGGAGCCACGTTCATTCTTCCAAACCAAGGCGGCACCCCTCCTCGAGGCCCATTGTTACGAATGCCACAGCCATCGCTCGGGCAGGATGAAGGGCGGACTGACCCTCGACTCGCGCAGCGGTTGGGAACAAGGGGGCGACCATGGGCCAGCGGTCATTCCCGGTGACCCCGACCGCAGCCTGCTAATCCGCGCCGTGCGCCGGCACGACCCGGACCGCGCGATGCCCCCCAAGTCGCCGCTTCCCGCCGCCGACGTCGCCACGCTGGAGGAGTGGGTCCGCCGGGGGGCGACGGATCCCCGGACCGTCGCCTCAGCCCCGCCGACCCCCGACTGGTGGGCCATCCGACCCCTCGCCGCCCCGCCCGTGCCCCGGGTCGAAGGCGCCCCCCATCCCATCGACGCTTTCGCGCACGCGGCCCGGCTAAACCCTGCAACTCCCCCCGTCCCCGCCGACCGCCGCACCCTGCTCCGGCGCCTGATGGTCGACCTCCACGGGCTGCTTCCCACCCCGGAGGAAGTGGATGCCTTCGTCCGCGACCCGGCCCCGGACGCTTTCGAACGTCAGGTCGATCGTCTGCTGGAGTCACCCCGACTCGGCGAGCGCTGGGCGCGGCACTGGCTCGACGTCGTGCACTTCGCCGAAACGCACGGCCACGACCAGGACCGGCCCCGCGAGCACGCCTGGCCCTACCGCGACTACCTCATCGCCGCGTTCAATACCGACAAGCCCTACGCCCGGTTTGTCCAGGAGCAGATCGCCGCGGACGCCCTGTTTCCCGACGAGCCCCTCCTCACCCCGGCACTCGGTTTCCTCGCCGCGGGGCCGTGGGACGAGAGTTCGCTGCGGGACATCCGGGAGGACACCCTCGACCGGGAGATTGGTCGCTACCTCGACCGCGACGACATCGTGGGGAACGTGATGTCCACCTTCACCAGCGTGACCGCCCATTGCGCCCGCTGCCACGACCACAAGTTCGACCCCATCCCGCAGCGGGACTATTACGCCCTCCAGGCGGTCTTCGCCGGGACCGAGAAGGCCGAGCGACTCTACGACGCCGACCCTGAGGTGCATCGACGCCGCCAAGGCTGGATGCGCCTGCAGGTGGCGATCGACCGGCGCGACGCGGGACTGCTCGAGGCCTGCCTGACCCCCGCATTGCGCAGCGAACTCGCCGCCTGGGAAAGCACCGCCTCGGAACGAGCCATCGTCTGGCATCCGCTCCCCGCCGGCGCCTTCGACGCCGGCGCGCAGGCCACCGGCGGCACCGTCCTCGAACCGCAACCAGACGGCTCGCTCCTCGCCACCGGGCCGAGTCCGCCCACCAACACCTACACGGTCATCACGCGGCTGGACCCGGATCTCCCCCCCGCCACCGCGCTGCGGTTGGAGGTTCTGGCGGACGACACCCTGCCCCAAAGAGGCCCCGGTCGCGCCGCCAACGGGAACCTGCACCTCACCGGCTTCGCGGTGTTTGTCCTCGCCCCGGACCCCGACCCCACCTCACCCCCCATGGAACGTCCCGTGGCGCTGACACGACCGACCGCCGACTTCAACCAGGAGGGCTGGGACATAGCCGGGGCGATCGATGCCGATCCGCAGTCCGGATGGGGCATCCATGCTGCCGAGGGCCGCCACCACGCCGCCGCGTTCGAGTTCGAGCAAGCGGGGACCCTCCGGGCAGGAGCCCGCCTCCGGATCGTCCTGCACCAGGCCCACGGCCGGGAGCACACGATCGGCCGGTTCCGGTTGAGCGTGACCTGCGACCCTCCACC
>JBBQML010000761.1:0-2984 GCA_038328885.1 Verrucomicrobiota bacterium
ACAGGATGTTCGCCTCAGTCGTCCCCACGACGTCCTTCACCTGCTCGTCGATGATGGTCCGGACGACAAAGAAACGTCGCGTTTCATCGGGCAGCCGGCCGTGCTGCCGGCGGACGAGGTTGGCCGCCAGCCGCCAGACGGGAACTTCCCGCTGCAACCGGGACTCGGAGAGCAGCCCGCAGTCCAGGCCATCATCGAGGTCGTGGCTGTAGTAGGTGACCTCGTCGGCGAGGTTTGCCACCTGCGCCTCGAGCGAAGGTGAATGCACCTCGAACTCCGGTCGGGGTCCTGGCAGGTCCTGGGCCGTGGCATGCTTCAGGAGGCCTTCGCGGACTTCCCAGGAAAGGTTCAACCCCGGAAAGCCAGGGTACTTCTGCTCCAGATCGTCCACCACCCGGAGGCTCTGCCGGTTGTGCTCGAAGCCGCCATGGCGGCGCATGAGCCGGTCCAGCACCTCCTCGCCGGAGTGACCGAACGGCGAATGGCCGAGGTCGTGGGCAAGCGCAATGGTCTCGGCCAGTTCCTCGTTGAGGCGCAACGCCCGGGCGATGTTCCGGGAAATGCCAGCCACCTCCACCGTGTGCGTCAGCCGGGTCCGAAGGTGGTCCCCGGTCCCGTTCAGAAACACCTGCGTCTTGTACTCCAGGCGCCGGAAGGCGCGGCTGTGGATCACCCGATCACGGTCGCGCTGGAAGTGCGTCCTCCACTCGGGGGGCGGCTCGTCGTGAACCCGTCCCCGGGTCCTCCCACTGAACTGCGCATAACCCGCGAACCAGGCGACCTCGCGCTCTTCGAGTTCCGATCTCGAGATCGGCATGGCTCAGGGAGCCGCCAACTCGGGCAGCGGCACCTGCTTGAGCTCAAAAAGCCGCTCGATGACCTCCTCGATCAGGTTGTTCGGACAGCTCGCCCCGGCCGTGATGCCCACGGTGACCGGCCCGGGGGGCAACCAGTCCCGGGTCTCGATCTCCCGGCCCTGGTGCTGGTCCCAATGCTGGATCAATTCCGGGGATACCATCTTCCCCGCGTTCTTGACGAAGAAGGTCGGGAGTCGCGACTCACCCATCTCGGCCAGATGCGAGGTGTTCGACGAATTGTACCCGCCGATGACGATCAGCAGGTCCGGCGGTTGCTCGAGCATGCGCTCCAGCGCATCCTGTCGTTCCTGGGTCGCGCCACAGATCGTGTCGAAGAAACGGAAGTGCTGGTGAAGACTGGCCGACCCGTGCTTCGTCTCCATGGTCGCCCGCAGCCGCCGTTGCACTTCCTCGGTCTCCCCGCGGAGCATCGTGGTCTGGTTGGCCACGCCCACCGCGTGAAGGTGCTGGTCCGGGTCAAACCCGGGCGAATGGGCCCCCTTGAACTTCTCCAGGAATTCGGCCTTGTCCCCGCCGTGGAGGATGTAGCTGCAGACGTAATCGGTTTCCGCGAGGCTGAACACCACCAGGTAATGGCCGCTGCCATTGGCCCGGGCCTGTGAGCTGGTCGCCAGGGTCTCCTCATGCCACGCCTTGCCGTGGATGATGCTCGTCACCGATTCCTTCGAGTACTGCCGAACCCGCTTCCAGACGGTCATCACGTCGCCGCAGGTCGTGTCGACGAACATGCACCCGCGTTCCTCCAGCTTCTTCCGGGTCGCGACTTCCGTCCCGAAGGCCGGGATGATCACGATGTCCTCCGGCATCAACTGCGCGATCTGCCCGTCCGGCGGCCGGCTGTCGATGGTCAGAATCCCCAGGCGCCGGATCTGATCGTTGACCTCCGGGTTATGGATGATCTCCCCCAGCAGGAAGATCCGCCGGTCCGGAAAGGCCCTCCGCGCCGCATACGCAAGATCAATGGCCCGCTCGACGCCGTAGCAGAATCCGAACTCCTTCGCGAGGCTCACCGTGAGCACACCCGGGACCGAGATAGCGTGCCCGGTGGCCCGAATCCGTTCCACCAGTTGGCTCCGGTAGTGGGACAGGACCTGGGCCTGCACCGCCTCCATGATGTCGGGTCGGCGCAGATTGATCTTGGGGAGCGCCGTGGGCGCGGCCGTCGTCATGGGCCGACTGTAGCAGCCGCCGCCCGGATTCCAACCACTGCCCATCGAGAAGCCCGTTGCAACCCGCCGCCCCGCCCCTAGGCTGGGCCAACCGTGCGCCACCGCCTGGTCATCGCCGCACTGTCCGGAGTCGTCCTCGGGCTGATCGGCCTCACGATCTATCAGGCCCGTCAGCTGAAGGCCGCCCACCGCGAATTCAACGCCGCGGTGCTCGCTCCCCCCTCCCTCTCGGGAGAACCGGCCCCCAGGCCAATCCGACTCCGCCTGCAGCAACTCCCCGCCATCAACCTTCCCACCCGCGTCGAGCAACTCGACTGGCGCAGCCTCGAATCCGACGATTACGCGGTCTACGTCGCAAACCTCCGCCGGATCGGCTGCCCGGAGGAAACCCTCCGCGACATCATCCTCGCCGACGTCAACCAGCTCTTCGCCACGCGGCTTCGCGCCCTGCGCCCCCCCCAGCTCGACTGGGAATACTGGCGCGACCCCGAGGAATCCGGGGAGGAGCACCTCTCGGATGCCGCCCGCGACCACGAGGCCGCCGTGCAGGAACTGGAACGTGCGCGCCGGAGCATGCTGGCGGAGCTCCTGGGACCGGGAGTCCAAAAGGCCGAGTTCGCGGAGTTGGTGGCGGACGCCCTCGACGACCGCTCACTCCAGTTCCTGCCTTCCGAGAAGCGCCAGGCCGTCGCCGAGGCCCAAGCGAGGCTGCAACAGGCCGAGGCGGACCTGGAACGGGGCGGCGAGGAAGGGGAAGCCGGGCAACGCACCGCGGCCGCCCGCCAGGTGTACGAGGCCGCGCTCGAAGCGACCCTCACGCCGGCTGAACGCGAGCAGTTGGAGCTGCGCACGAGCCCTCTCGCCGCCGGCCTGCGGGAAAAGCTGCGGGGTTTCGGCGCCTCCCGCGAGGAGTTCGAAACCCTGTTCCGCCTCGAGC
>JBBQML010000762.1:0-2967 GCA_038328885.1 Verrucomicrobiota bacterium
GTGCACTCCTCGCGGGAGGGAGCGTCGAAGTTGGCCAGCATCGGATGCAGGAATGTGCGCTGCCAATGTTGGTAGAGACCGCGCCGGTACTGACGTTCGTCGCGATCGGCCACGTAGTCGCGCAGCGGAAAGTTCAACTGTTCGTAGTAACCCGCGGGCTGGTAAGGGAGGGCGCTGGGCCCGCCGATTTCGCGGTGGAGCAGGCCGGCGACCGAGAGCGCATGGTCCCGGATGAATTCCGCGTCCAGACGGCGCGCGGCCTGCCGGGCGAGCAGACGGTTCTGGGGATCGATGTCGCGGAGCTCGGGCCGCTCGCGGGAGCTCTGGCGATACGTCTGGGAAGTCACGATCAGTTTCAGCAGCGCCTTGATATCCCAGCCGGATTCGCGAAAGCGGACGGACAAGGCGTCCAGCAGCTCGGGATGGGACGGGTATTCGCCCTGCATGCCGAGGTCTTCGACCGCCGAAGAAAGACCGTTGCCGAAGAAGAGTTTCCAGGTCCGATTGACGAAGGTGCGGGCGGTCAGCGGATTGGAAGGCGACATGATCCAGCGGGCGAGATCGAGCCGGGTCTGGCGCGGTGCGCCGGGCTCGGGCGGGCGTTCGGTCAGGAAACGCGGCGGGGCCGGCGCGACGATCTCCCCGGTTTCATCCTGCCAGTTTCCGCGGGCCAGCACCCGCGTCTTACGGGGTGGCGCCGCCACCGTCACCATCGTGGAAGCGTGGCCTTCGCGACACTCGAGAATCTCCCGCAGCAGATCGGCGGTGCCCGGCTGCGCAAACGCCCGGGTGGAATGAAAATAAAGGGAGGCCAGGTGTTCACGTTGCGGGTCGGAGGGCGCGGCGGCAGAGAAGGCCGTGGTGTCCTCGCGGGACAGCGTCTCACCCGGCAGCCGGCTGCCCAGGGGTGAGACCGAGATGCGGACGCGTCCGATCTCGCCGAGGTAATCGCGTTGGTGAAAATTGACCGGGGCGGTGTGGATCGAGGCGATCAGCCGGTCCCCGGCCCCGAGCACCAACGGCTGACGGAACTGGAAGACCGCCGACTGGCGCGCTCGTGCGAGGGCTCCGCTCGTGCGCCAGAGTTCCCGCAGCGATACGCGTGGCCGCCCGTTGAAGTAGTTCTCCGTTTCGTTTTCGGCGAATGCCTCGGCCACCTCGATCGGCTCCGGTTTCTCGATCCCGGCGCGCTGAAGGGCGAGCTGGACGGAGATTTCCACGTACTGACGACGGTCACGACTGATCAGGCCGCCGTGGGCCTCATCCGGTAGCAATTCCAATCGAAGGGTGGAAAGGGGAATCGCCGGGGCGGTCAGGTGGAAGTCATGGCGCGTGAGAGGCTGCTTGAAGCGGTTCTCCGCGTAGCCGGATGGATTCTCGAACCGAACACTGCCGTCGGGCAGGGGAGTGGCGGTGACTTGGGGAAGCGTCTCGACCCGCTCGGGTTGGGCCGTGATCCAGCCGTCGGTCACCGAGGTCACATAAGGCGCCACCTTTCGGATCCAAGCCTGCAGTTCGGTGACGCTTTCGGGTTGGGCCAGTAGCGCCCGTCCTCCGGCAGCGTGGCTCATCTGGAATTGGCGGCGCAGGCGCGCATCCCGCGACTTCAGGTAAGGACTCTCGACTTCGATCTCCGGTGGAAACGGATAGTCGTCCGTGTGCACGGCGAGCTCTGGCTCCGGCGTGTAGGTGAAATGCCGATAGACACCCCATTGCTTCACGTCGGAGAAGTAGGCGGCGAAGGAGTAAAAATCCTTGATCGTGAACGGATCGTACTTGTGGTCGTGGCACTCGGCACAGGCGAGGGTTGATCCCAGCCAGGCGGTGGAGACGGTGCGAACCCGGTCGGCGGAGTACTTGGCGAGGTACTCCTGCACCTGGGCCCCACCTTCACGCGTCACCATGTTCAGCCGGTTGAAACCGCTGGCCACCTGTTGTTCGACCGTGGCCCCCGGGAGGAGATCGCCCGCGATCTGCTCGATCGTAAACTGGTCGAAAGGCTTGTTGCGATTGAAGGCTTCGATCACGTAGTCCCGGTAGGGAAAGTTGTTCAACCGTTGGTCGCCGTGCAGTCCGGTGGAGTCCGCGAATCGCACCAGGTCGAGCCACGGCACGGCCATGCGTTCACCGTACTGCGGTGAAGCCAGCAGCCGGTCGACGGCGGCTTCGTAGGCGCCGGGACGGGAGTCGGCGACGAAGGCCTCCACGTCGGAGGCGGACGGAGGCAGACCGGTCAGATCCAGGCTGAGGCGGCGGAACAGCGTGCGGCGGTCTGCCTCAGGCGAGAAGGACAGGCCCCTCCGGTCCAGTGCGGCCGCGACGTATCGATCGATCGGATGCTGAAAGCGGGCCAGCGCAGCGGAGGCGGGCCGGGCCGGTTCGACTTGGACCGGAGGGTGGTAGGCCCAGTGCGCCTGATACGTTGCGCCCTGTTCGATCCAGCGGCGAAGGATTTCCTTTTCCCCGGCGGAGAGCTGATGCAGCGCGTCCCGCGGCGGCATGACCGTGGTCTCGTCCTTCGAGTTGATGCGCCGCAAGACCTCCGAGGCCTCGGGTTTGCCCGGCACCAAGGCGGTGGTCGTGCGGCCGCTCTTGTTCGTGTGCGGCGCGTGGGCGGATTCCGGTCGATCCAGACGCAGACCCGAGGGGTTGCCTTTCACGTCGGGCCCGTGGCATTTCAGGCAGGTGTTCGAAAGGATGCGCCGGACGTCGCGATTGAAGTCGATCGTCCCGGGCACGCCGGCATCGGGAGCCGCGGAGAGGCTGGCGCCGAGTAGCGCCGCAATCAGGGGGAGGGACCGGACGACCCTGCCGGCCGGTCCAACAAAACAACCCGCAGCGCGGACCTTTGGGTCCGGCTGGCGGGTTGTGGGTGCCGTCCGACTCCCGCCGCCGGGCAGGGCGGACGGCGGGAATGTTCCGATATGGTGCGGCGCCCTCGGCACGAGAACCGTCTCCTCAGTACCT
>JBBQML010000763.1:0-2965 GCA_038328885.1 Verrucomicrobiota bacterium
AACAAAGGGCGGCAATGGCGTCGGCAGAAATCGGCCGAGCACGTCAACGGCCACGACTTTCCCGATCCGTCAGTGCCACGTGCATTTCCGTATGGGATTTATGACCTGGGACGCAACACTGGGTTTGTGAACGTTGGCACCCACCACGACACAGCCGCCTTCGCAGTCGCTTCCATCAGGGGTTGGTGGCATCATGAGGGTCGCAGAATGTACCCAGAGGCTAGAGAATTGCTCATCACCGCGGATGGAGGTGGCAGCAATGGCTATCGGCTTCGCCTGTGGAAACTTGAGTTACAACGACTCGCGGATCAAACTGCCCTGCTGATAAGGGTCTGCCATTTCCCTCCGGGAACCAGCAAGTGGAACAAAGTGGAGCATCGCCTATTCTCCTTCATCACCTCAAACTGGCGTGGAGAACCGCTGCGCGACTACGAGACGATCGTGCGGTTGATTGCCGGCACGAGTACGGCGAAGGGGTTGACTGTCACCTGTCGCCTGGATCATCGAAAGTACCCATCGGGTCGAAAAGTCACCGATGAGGAAATGGCAGTGGTCAACATCACTCCCCTCCGCTTCCATGGTGAGTGGAACTACACGATCAGCCCGCGCGACAGAGGCTAACTGTAAATGTTATTTCTTGACGCGCCCTAAGGCTCATCGAGCCAGCCCAGGGCGTGTGCGAGGCTCGGGGTCAGCCCTTAAGTTAAAACTTTGGCGTGGATGGCCCGGGATTCGCCCACCCGAGGCTTGGGGCTCGAGGCCGTTAAGTATTAAGTTAAGGGCTGACCCCAACGGCGCTGACGTCAGGCGGCGCACTTTCCATGAGCAGAGCTGGGTCAATCTCGGTGAGCGCCAACGGGGGAGGCTCCGACCGCCATCACGGTGCCGGACCGGGGGACGATCACCTTTCACTGGGGCACCGCCACCCAGCCACTCGATGCCGACCTCGCCGCCAGCGGTGTCGTTCTTCCAGCCTACCGCCGCCAGTGCTGCGTGGTCGTCGACCTGTTCCTTGGCGCCAACAAGACGTCGATGCCCAACATCGAGTTCGTTCTGCGCCGGGCGCCGGGGGGAAGGCTGGCTGTGTTCCCACGGCAAGGGGGCCCAGGGTGTAAGCATTCCCGCCCAGGGTGTAAGCATTCCCTACGTGGCGTTTTTGCCAGCGCCGAACAAAATCCCCCCCAAACCAAGCCCGCCAGACCGGGCTGCGAAATCCCGCCGCGTGGGAACTATATTGCCCGCGAAGCTCTCCTCCGGGTGCGCGCCCATGCCCTTGTCCATCAGGTTGATGACCGGAAGGCAGCCCGGGATCCCCCCCGGTGGAATCGTGACACCTGACGCGAGTCGGAAGCCGTGCGATTCGGTGGGCTGCTATTGCCCTGGATTACCCCCGCTGCTTTGCCGCCCGGACAGCCTCGGATCCTATCGGCGCTCTTGTCAGAAAACCTTACGCTATCAGGCACTATCAATTAGAACATATTAAGCAGATCCGATCATGTGAAACCCATAAATAACTGAGAATAAGGATACTACAGCTAACGACAGGCGGCTTGCGGGAATGCTGGCACACGATGTGCAGTGCGATGATGTACATGCAAACCACCTCCAAGGTTACCCTTCTTGCCATTCTGAGCTGTGGGGCACTCGTCGCGAACGCCAATCAAATGATGCCCGACTTCGGCGCGACGGTCCCGGGCGCCTGGACGACCGATCGTTATGAGCCCGCCTCGTTCACGACGGTCGATGGATTCCAGGGCCGCGATGGGGTCCTCGCGATCGGGGTCGGCGGCGCAGGGGACTGGAGCACTCGCCCCGCCGGTCAGCAGAGTGCATTCTACAACACCCAAGGCCGGAAATACACCTTTGCCTCGCCGGAGGGTGTGGGATCGCAGCTCTCCGCGGATCTATACATCCCCGCCTCCTGGAGCAATAGCGCGGAGGGCTATGTCCGCACGGACATGTGGGGCACGCTGGTGAACGGCGCTGATGCCGTGAGCGCCTATCCGATCCTCGGGTTCTCCAACTACGGCGGCGCGGCCCGGTTGCGGGTGTGGGACGGCGCGAGCTGGGTCAACCTGTCGTCGGTGGCGGTTGACTACGATTCCTGGACCGCGTTCCAGATCGAACTCACCGCTTCGGAGCTCAACTTCTACGTGAATGGCATCCTGGCGTACACCGACACGACGCTGGATGGCTCGCTGGCCTTCAAGGAAGTGATCATGCAGTCGTACAACTTCACGGATCCCGCGCTCTCGGCAGGCGCGCAGGCGGTTCCTTACATCGCGCACTGGTCGAATCTGAACGTCCCGGACGCGGGCAGCACCCTCGGGATCCTGGGCTTCGGGTTCGGCCTGATGGCCTTCGTGCGACGCCGGACCGTCTGAGCTCCGAGCCGTCAGTCACGGTCTGCGGTGAGAGAGACAAGCCGGCCTTCGGCCGGCTTTTTCGCGTGTGCGCCGGGCATGGCGCACCCAGTCTGGGGTTCAGGACGCCGCACTCCCGACAAGGGGAGTGCCAGCCGGACGGCGTTTGGCAAGGGCATCTTCGATTTTGACAATTGTCCGGGGCGACTGTGCCGAGGTTCTGGTAACCCGGCGGGCGGGGTCGGGAAGAGAGACGGTGGCGCTGGGGCCGGTCGAAACCGGAAGCCACCCAAGGAGCCGTCGCTCAATTGTCAAAAGCGCAGATGTGACCCCAAGGCTTCGGCGGTTGAAGCGTAACTAATTGAAGCCCCAGATAGTTGCAGATTGTTCGGAACATCGCATCCCGCCCGCCACAGGCTCGGTCGATGATCTGTCCGACGCCGGCCATGGCGACGCGCGCGCGCGAGCACCCTGTTGAGGCCGCCCTGCGCGACTGCAGCGCCCGGGAAGTCACCCTCCGCCTGATAACGGACGCTTCCGAGGAAGCGCGTTGGAACAAGTTGGTTCGCGAACGGCACTATCTCAAGGAACACCGCATGGTA
>JBBQML010000764.1:0-2964 GCA_038328885.1 Verrucomicrobiota bacterium
CGATTGCACGTCACCCCACCGGAGGCCGTGACGGTTCGCACTCCGAGAGCGTGCGCCGCCCCGACCAGTTTCCCCACCAGCACCTCGACGATTGCCGCCTGCACACTGGCGCACACGTCGCGCAACCCGGCCGGATCATCGGCCAGGTTCGGATGGCGCTGCAGGAAGTAGCGCACCGAAGTCTTCAAGCCGCTGAAGCTGAAGTCATGACCGCCGTCGTGAAGCAGCGGCCGCGGAAAGTCGTAGGCCCGTGGATTGCCCTGCGCCGCGAGACGGTCGATCCATGGCCCGCCCGGATAGGGCAACCCGAGGAGTTTCGCGACCTTGTCGAAACACTCGCCGGACGCGTCGTCCAGGGTCGACCCGAGGACGCGGTGCCGCAGTTCCTCCGGGACATGCACGAGCAGGGTGTGGCCCCCGCTGGCGATGAGCGCGACGTTCGGCTCGAAGCGATCGAACGCCGCCCGGGCCGGCTCCCCGATGATCCAGGGCGAGTAGAGGTGGGCCTCGTGGTGGTGGATCCCCAGGAAGGGCCGGCCCAGCACGAAGGCCATCCCCTGCCCCGCCCGCACGCCGACCATCAACGCCTGAGGCAGGCCCGGGCCGAGCGTCGCCGCAACCCCGTCGAGTTCGCGAAGGTCCATGCCCGCTTCCGCCAGTGCGGCTCGGACCACGGCCGGGAGGTTCCGCAGATGTTCGCGGGTGGCCAACTCCGGCACCACGCCACCATACTCGGCGTGGAGCCGGATCTGAGAAGCGACCACGTTCGCGGCGACCCAGCCGTCGCGGATGACCGCAACACTGGTCTCGTCACAGGAGGTCTCGAAGGCAAGAAGTCGCACGCCGGGAGGTCCGGGTCAGGCTCGGCCTCAACCCCGGCCGACACCTTCACCGGCCAGGATCTGCATGCCCCGCAGATAGTCGAGCGCGCGCTCCAGGGGAAGGTCCCTGACCTGCCGGACGCGGTCCCGGGTCGCCTCGTCCAACGCCTCGAGTGCCCCGGGCTGGCGCCGCAGCAACAGGTCGCGCTCCTCCTCATCCGACATCGGCACCACACTGTCTGGCGTGATGCCGTGCTCGTGGATGACCCGGTGGCTCGGTGTGTAATACTTCGCCGTGGTCAACCGCAGCGCCGAACCATCCGGCAACGGCAGGATGCTCTGAACCGAGCCCTTGCCGAACGTCTGCTCCCCGAAAACCCGGGCCCGCTTGAGATCCTGGAGGCACCCGGCCACAATCTCCGACGCGCTGGCACTCCCGCCGTTCACGAGAATGGCCAGCCTCAGGTTCTTGTAACGACCCCGACCCGAGGCGCGGAACTCCGCCTGCTGCGCGCCATTCCGGCCCTCGGTGGAAACCACCATCTGGTTTCGCGTGGTGAACTTGTCGCAGATCTTCACCGCTGAATCGAGCAGCCCGCCCGGATTGTCCCGCACGTCCACCACCACCCCCTTCATCCCGGCTGCCAGCATCTTCTCCAGGGCCGCCTCGAGCTCCCCCGAGGTCTTCTCCCCAAACTGCGAAATCTTGACGTACCCCAACCCCGACTCCACCAGCGGGAATTGCCGCTTTCCGTTGATGTCCCGGATCGTGTGGATCGGGATCACCGCCCGCGTCAGCGTGAGCTCGGTGGTGGCCTTCGTGGACGGACGATAGGTGGTCAACCGGACCTCGGTGCCCGGCTTGCCCCGCAAACGGCCGACCACCTCCTGCACCAGCCATCCGACCACCGACTCGCCCTCGACCGCGACCATCTGGTCGCCCGGAATCAACCCGGCCCGCGCACCCGGGGTGTCCTCGATGACGTCCACGATGTTGATCGCGCCGCTATGCGGGGAAACGGTCACTCCCAGACCACCGAACTCGCCCTCGGTGTCGTCCTTGAGCTCGTCATAACGCCGGGGCTCCATGAACTCGCTGTGGGGATCCAGGGAATCCAGCATGCCACGCACCGCCGCGGTCACGAGTTCCTTGTAGCCCAGCGCCTCGCCATCCACGTAGTCCTTCTTGATCAGCTGCAACACCCGCGAGAACAGGGCCAACTGCGGATACGCGTCATCGCGTTCCGCGGCATTGGCATCCGCAAAGTACACCCGCACCCCCAGCGCCAAATGCGCCAGCAGCAGCACGGTGGTGAACCCGAGAATCAGGCGGCGGCTCTTCATGGGCGATCGGAATCAGTCAACCCGCGCAACGTAGGTAACCCTCCCCAGTCCCGCAAGCGCGCGCAATGCCCAGCGCGACCGGCGGCGCCTCCACGCGTTGTTGGTGACCGGATGGATACCAAAGCGCCGCCTCGCGAGGCTCCTCGGCGCACTCCAAGCCACGCCACCCGCTCCTGGAGTGCCGCGGGAAGCAACGCGCGACGCCGACTTGGTATCCCGTCCACCGCACCGAACATCCCGCTTCCCCCCGAGGCTGGACGCCCGGAGCACGTACCCTGAGGCTCCGTGGCATGGTGTCCGCCGTGATTGTGGCTGCCGGGATGGGGAAACGCTTCGGCCCGGGGGCCGACAAACTCTTCCTCGAGGCGGCTGGACGCCCAGTCGTCTCGCACACTTGGGCGCGCTTTGATGCCTCGCCGGCGGTGGACGAAGTGGTGGTGGTCGTCCGGGCGGGGTTGGAGCCCGCGTTCGAGGACCTTGCGGCGGCCGGAGGCTTCCGCAAGCCATGGCGGCTGGTTGCCGGTGGGAGCGCCCGCCAGAACTCCGTCTGGAACGGCCTGCAGGCCACAAATCCCGCCGCCGAAGTCGTCGCCATCCAGGACGGAGCGCGCCCCTGCACATCACTCGAGTTGATTGCCGAGACGATCCGGGTGGCCCGCGAGGTCGGGGCTGCCGTGGCCGCACAACGGGTCACGGACACCCTCAAGCAAAGCGCCGATGGTCGGACCATCGACTGCACCGTGGATCGATCCCTCCTCTGGGCCGTCCAAACACCCCAGGCCTTTCGTCGCGCGGTGAT
>JBBQML010000765.1:0-2962 GCA_038328885.1 Verrucomicrobiota bacterium
TTCAGCCGATGCGCCCACCGCGGCCACGTTCGGCAGACTGCTCGGGCGCGACCCGGTACCGCTGGAGGAGGTCCAGCCCCGCAATTACGCCATGCTTGCAGACCTCGATTTTCGGCATCCCCTGCTGTCCGCCTTCGCCGACCCGCGTTTCAGCGATTTCACCAAGATCCGGTTCTGGCGGCACCGGCGCTTCGACGCCACCACCCTGCCCGGCGCACGGGTAATCGCGCGCTTCGACTCTAGCGACCCGGCGTGGGTCGAAATCCCGATCGGCCGCGGCAGGATCTTCGTGTTCGCGGCGGGCTGGCATCCGGACGACAGCCAACTCGCGGTCTCCACGAAGTTCGTTCCACTGCTGTACGCGCTCACCGAATCGGGCGGCGCACCCATCGGCCAGGCGCCCCGCGCGTACACGGTGGGCGACTCCTTGCCCGTGTCATTCATCGACGGTGGGTCCGCGTCGCCGAGGCAGGTCCTGCCGCCGGCGGGGGACCCGCTTCCGCTGGACGTCGGGGCCACCCAGTTCGCCGCCACGGACCATCCGGGCATCTACAGCGTGCGCCAGGGGAGTGAGGGTGCGACGGCGCAACGGTTCGCGGTGAATCTCGACCCGGCGGAAAGTCGCACCGCTCCGCTGGCCGTCGATGAACTCGAACGCCTGGGTGTAACTCTGCGGGATACCGCGACCAAGCCAGCGCCCCCCGCCGAGCGCACGGCGGAACTCGCCGACGTCGACGTCGAGAACCGGCAGAAGCTCTGGCGCTGGTTCCTCCTCGGTACGCTGGCGGTTCTCCTCGCGGAATCCTTCCTGGCCGGCTGGATTGCCCGGCGAGTCGCCCCCCAACCAACCCCGGCATGAAGCCCTCCCCTGCCAACGCTGACCGCCTTCGCCGGCGCCGATCCGATGGCGCCCTCCCCGCTGCACGTGGCATCCTGGAGGGTTCCGTCAGATCGGAACCGCTACTCGGCATCGCATCGATCGCCAACTGCGCCCTCCCGGACGCGCCTGCCCCCTGAGCCATGAACGCTCCCAACGTCCGCCGCCCCGTGCCGCGCCCCGCGCGCATCCTGCTGGAGACCGCCCTGCGACCGCTGTCGCACCGCCAACGTCACCTCCGGTTCGCGCAGGGACTTGCCCTGGCGTGGGGACTCGCCCTGGGTCTCGCGCTGCTGGTCCTCGGACTCACCCAGCTTTCCGGATGGTCCTCGCCACTCGCGGCGCCGTTGCTCGCCCTCCTCGGCGTGGCGGGCGCCCTCGTTCTCGCCGGCGTCCGCGCCGCTCGCCGCCCCGCCCCCCGCGACCTGGCCAACACCATCGAGCAGCGGCACCCTGAACTCCGGGGACTACTCCTCACCGCTGTCCAACAGGAACCGGGTCCCGACGGCACCCTCGGGTACCTGCAGCAACGCGTCGTCCGCGATGCCCTCACGCACGGGGCGAGCAACCCGTGGGCCGCTGCGGTGTCGCCATGGCGCCTCGCGGGATTCCACGCCGCCGCCCTGACCGCCGCCGCGATCTTCTTCACCCTCGTGTGGCAACTGCGCGTGGTTGCTCCCCCCGGCGAACGGGGCGCCCTCCTCGTGCGCACCGACGGCATCACCGTCACCCCGGGGGACGTCGAACTCGAACGCGGCTCCAGCCTCGTCGTCCTCGCGCGCTTCGGAGGCACGCCCCCGGCCCGGGCGGAATGGGTGCTCAGCACCCCTTCCGCACCCGAACGGCGGATCCCCCTCACGCGGAGTCTCGCTGACCCCGTCTTCGGCGGTTCCCTGGCGGAGGTCGCCACCAACCTCACCTACCGGATCGAGTACGCCGGCGAACGCACCCGCGAGTACACCGTCAAGGTCTTCGAGCACCCACGCCTGGAACGCGCCGACGCCACACTCACTTATCCGGCCTACACCTCCCAATCGCCGAAACGCCTCGAGAACACCCGCCGGGTCAGCGCCGTCGAGGGAACCCAGGTCGAGTTCGCCCTCCAACTCAACCACGCGGTCACCAGCGCCCGCCTCGTCCCACGCACCGCCGGCCTGACCAATCTCACCCTCACCACCGACTCCGCCCGCCCCGCCGCCACACTGCCGGCCTGGACCCCGCCCGAATCCGCGACCTACGACCTGCTCCTCGTCGATGCCGAGGGACGCACGAACAAGGAGGCCGCCGCCTTCGTGTTCCAGGTCCTCACCAACCGGACCCCGGAACTCAAACTGGCCATGCCCCGTGGCGACCAACGCCCGTCGGCGTTGGAGGAAGTGACCTTCGACGGCACGGTCTGGGACGACTTCGGCACGGTCGCCTACGGACTCGCCTACACCCACGGCGGCGGGGATACCCATTTCCTTGAGTTCGGACGCGAGGTGCCCGCGCGGGAACGACGCGGCTTCCGTCATGTCCTGCCACTCGAGGAGCTGGGCACCCAGCCGGACGAACTCCTGTCGTGGTACGTCTGGGCCGATGACATCGGACCCGACGGGAACGTCCGCCGCACCTCCGGCGACCTCTTCTTCGCCGAGGTCCGACCCTTCGAGGAGGTGTTCCGGGAGTCGTCGCGCGAAGGGTCCGACGAACAACAGAGTGGCGAGCAAGGCGAGGGAAGTCCCTCCAGTCGCCTGTCGGAACTGCAGAAGCAGATCGTCAACGCCACGTGGAAACTCCAGCGCGAGGTGAGTCGCACACCGCCCACCCGCCTGGCGACGGATACCGCGGTGGTGCGAGATTCGCAGCAGCAGGCGCTGGAACAGGCGACGAGCGCCCGCGATGAAGCCGAGGATCCCCGCCTGAAACCGCTCTGGGGCACCGCGGTGGATGCCATGAAGGACGCGACCAGCCGACTCGAAACCGCCACCACCTCACCCGGCGAACTCGGTTCCGCACTCAGGGCCGAACAGACCGCCTACCAGGCCCTGCTTCGCCTCCGGGAGCGCGAACTCCAGGTCGCCCGCAGCCGCAGCCGCCAGCAGG
>JBBQML010000766.1:0-2953 GCA_038328885.1 Verrucomicrobiota bacterium
CCACGAGCGAGAGCAGAGTACTGGTAATCATCCCCCCGACGACCGCGACGCCCATCGGCCGGCGGCTCTCGGCGCCGGCACCGAACCCGACCGCGATGGGCAGCGTGCCCGCGATGGTGGAGAAAGCGGTCATGAGGATCGGGCGCAACCGGATGGCACCAGCCCGAACCATGGCCACGGCAGGCGGGAGTCCGCCTTCTCGGAGTTGGTTGGCGAACTCGACCAGCAGGATGCCGTTTTTGGTCACCAGTCCCACCAGCAGCACGAACCCGATCTGGCTGAACAGGTTGATGTTCATGGCTGGAACCACCGGCATGAGGTGGGTACGGCCCAGTGCGGAGATCAGCCAGAGGCCGCCCAGGGCCCCGACAATCGCCAGGGGGACCGTGAGCATCACGGTGAACGGATGCACCAGGCTCTCGAACTGCGAGGCCAGCACCATGAACACGATGACCAGGGCCAGCAGGATCACCCAGGTGATCTCCTGGCCGGCATCCCTCAAATCGCGGGACTCGCCGTACCAGGTGTAGAGGAACCCCTCCGGCAACTCCGTCTTCATCATCTCCTCCACGCGGTCGACGGCGGTGCCCATGGTGACACCCACCGGCGTGCCGGAGATGATCGCGCTCCGCAACCGGTTGAACCGGGTGATCTTGTTGGGAGCCACCCCGACCTCGCGGCTCACCACACTGCTCAACTGCACGAGTTGCCCCGACGCATTCCGCACGTAGAGGCGGTCCAGGTCCTGCGGCGTGGCACGGGACATCCTTTGGAGCTGGGCGATGACATCGTACTGTTTGCCGTCCCGCTTGATCTTCGACAGGTCCAGGCCGCCGAACAGGATCTGGAGGGTTCGCGATATGTCCTCGATCGACACCCCCAGCGTCGTCGCCCGGTCGCGGTCCACGGACAACCTCAGCTCCGGCTTGTTCACCTCGAAGGAGGACTGGATATTCTGCAGGAAGCCGGCTGCGCGCAGTTTGTTCACGAGCTCCCGCGCGGCGACATTGAGCTTGTCGAGGTCATTGCCCTGCAGGACCAACTGGAAGGGGGAACTGAAGCTGCGGTCGATGGCCTTGGGGATGTTCGGGATGGCGATCGCGCCTTCGACGTCCCGCATGAACTGCTGTCGGACGCCGCCCGGGCCGTTGACCACCTCCTGGACGGAGCGCTCGCGTTCGTCCTTGAGCTTCACGAACACGATCCCGCTGTTCCCCTGCCCCGGGCCGTTGAAACCGGGGGCAACGAGCGCGCCGTACAGATCGACCTCGGGGGTCTTCTCCAGGATACCCTCCATCTGGCGGACCATTCGGTCGGTGTACTCCGGGGTGGAGCCCTCCGGGGCGATCACGAAGCAAAACATCCGCCCCTTGTCCTCCTCGGGCAGGAAGTCCCCTTCCAAGCTGCGCCACAACCAGAGCGAGGCCACGACCACACCGCCGCCCACGCAGGCCAGGAAGAGGAAGCGCAGGCCGAGCGAAAGACGGAGCAGACGGCCGAGGGTCCCTTCGTAGGCGCGGGTCAGGGCGTGGATGGCGGTCTCGAACACCCGCACCAGACTGCCGGGCTTCTTCTCGACCCGGCGCAGCACGCGGGCCGCCATCATCGGCGTGAGGGTCAGCGCGACGAAGGCGGAGACGATGACCGAGCCCGCGATGGCGATGGCGAACTCGACGAACAACCGTCCCGTGGTGCTCGTCTGGAAGGCGAGCGGGGTGAACACGGCCACCAGGGCCACCGTGGTCGCGATGACGGCGAAGGTGATCTCCTTCATTCCCCGGAAGGACGCCTCCATCGGGGTCAGTCCCTCCTCGATGTGGCGGTGGATGTTCTCCAGCACGACGATGGCGTCATCCACCACGACCCCGATCGCCAGCACCAGCGCCAGCATGGTCAGGATGTTCACCGAGAACCCCAGCCAGTACATCACCATGAAGTTCGCCACGATCGACACCGGCACGGCCACGGCGGGGATGAGGGTGGCCCGAAAATTGTGGAGGAACACGTAGATCACCACCACGACCAGACCGAAGGCGATGGCCAGCGACTCCCACACCTCCTTGATTGCCCGCTCGACGTACACGGACTCGTCGTAGGCCACCACCAGGTTCACCCCGGCGGGCATGGTCGGCTGAATCGCCGCCACCTCCCGCTTGATGCCCTTGGCGACATCCACGGTGTTCGCCTTCGAATTCTTGATGACTCCCAGAAAGATGCACGGACGACCCATCTGGCGTGCCCGGGTCCGCTCATCCTTCACGCCCTCCTTCGCCTCCCCGATATCCTGCAACCGGACCAAACGGTCGCCGTCGCGCGAGATCACCAGGCGATTGAATTCGGCGGCGGTCTTGAGCTCGCCGAGAGTCTGGATGGTCATCTCCCGGTCGAGCCCCTCGACGCGGCCGCTGGGCAACTCCACGTTCTGCTGGCGGAGGGCCTGCTGGACATCGAGCACCGTAACGCGGTGAGCCGCCATCTTCTCCGCGTCCAGCCAGAGCCGGATGGCGAACCGCTGTTCGCCGCCGATCATGATGGACGACACGCCGGCCACGGTCTGCAGCCGGTTCTTGATCTGTTTGTCGGCGAGGGTCGTGAGCTCCAGCGGCGTGAATCGGTCGCTGTTCATGCCGATCCACAACATCGGGCGCGCGTCCGCGTCCTGCTTGTTGACGACCGGGTCGAGGATATCCTCGGGCAGGGCGCCCCGGACGCTCGCCACCCGGTCGCGCACGTCCTGGGCCGCCACCTCGATTGGGCGGGAGAGGTTGAACTCGATGGTGATGTTGCTCACCTGCTCGCGGCTCTCGCTCGTCAGGGTCTTGATGCCCTCAATCGTGTTGATGACGTCCTCGAGTCTCTCCGTCACCTCGGTCTCGACCACCCCCGCGGCCGCCCCGGGATAGATGGTGGTCACGCTGACGATCGGCGGATCGATGTCGGGCAACTCCCGCAC
>JBBQML010000767.1:0-2951 GCA_038328885.1 Verrucomicrobiota bacterium
CCACCGGGAGGGCATGGAGCCTGGCCGCGGGCGCCATCCCACGGAAGTCCGCGCCGGGGACGCTCCCCGGTGGGACGTTGCTGACCGTGGCCGAACTGACGCCACTGCCGGCGATGGTCGCGGCCACGTGCGTCCCGTGGCCCTCGAGGTCGATCAGGGTCGACCCGAGGTCCCCGGTCACCCGTCCGACGAGGTCCGGGTGGGTGGCGTCGACGCCGGAGTCGTTGATGTTGATGTAGACGTTGGTGCCGGTGAGGCCGAGGCGATTCGTGAAGACACCGGGGGTGTTGGTGCCTCCGGAGATCCCCAGGCGTTGACGGGTGAGGTCGTTGAGCAGTTGGCGTTGGCGAAAGATTTCGATCCCCTGCACCTCCGGGAGCCGGGCCAGCGCCGCCAGGGAGACGGCCGCGGGGTCGACCGTCACCGCGGGACCGAACGGGGTCCTGAACTCGGCGACCACCTCGGCGCCGAGCTGCCGGACTTGGGCGATTCCCTGTTCGCGGGCCCCGGGAAGGAGGGTGAGGTTCAGGTGGGTGCCAGCCGCGAGATCCTCCTGGCTGACCGCCTGGGCGAGGAGCGAAGGCTCGAGCTTGAAGTACGGTTCGAACGCGAGCACCACGCGGACGTCGGCCCGGGCAGCCAGGCGGGCGGACTGGGCGGGGTTGGCCTCGACGAGATAGGCATTGTTCGGCAGGTAGGAGACGACGGTGGCGCCGGAGTTGGCGATGGCCTCGCGAAACGCGGGAGTGATCACGCCCCGGGCCTGCACGATATAGGAACCGGCATCGACGCCCGCGCGGAGGTGCTCCGGCACCGGGAGCGGAGTGCTCGTGGCGGTGTCGATCAGCGCGTTGCGGAGGAGCAAGGCGGCGTCATCACGGGCCAGTTCGTCCGCCGGGCGCCCGGTGTTCCTCAGGAGCAGGGACGCACGGTCCGCGGAATTCGCCTGCCGCCCGGGCGCGGGCCCGGAAGTGGCGACCATGGAGGCGCCTGCCGGGAAGGGACGGGGCGGATTGGCCAGGGCCTGCGGGCCAGGGGGAGCATTGGTGACGGGGTTGGCCGGGGGCTGGGTCGCGGAGGACTGACCACCCGCGGTTCCGGCGATGCGCTGCTCGCCCAGGCGCCAGCAGACTCCGGCTCCCAGGATGGCGAGCAGGCAGATCAACAGCCAGGTTCGCGTTCGAAACTGCATAACTTAAAAAATCAAAGGTTGGAACCGATTGTGACACACCACCGAGCGCTTGGCGAATGACCCGCCAATGGGGCGGCCTTTCTCGATTTGGAGCTCGGGCCCCCGCCGTCTGCTGTCCCCGTTGCCTGAACGGCGGGTCTGAGGCAGAGGGTCCCTCGCGCACATCCTCACTCTCACTCCGGCGGCGGAACCTCGTTGTAAGTCTCCTTGACCGGCCGCACGCGCAGTCGGTTGTTCTCGATGAAACCCTCCAGACGCATCCGCGTCTTGGTGACGTACTCACCCGTGATGACGTAGTTGGTGGGCATCTGGAAGAATGGTCCGGGCTCGGTGATCACGGACGCCGGCGCCGGTCTCAACGACTGGCCGAAGGCGTAAACCACGAAGCGCGGCTCATCCTGCTTGAGCAGGGATAGCACCATTTGCGGGATGCGCTCGACGACGGCGTCGGACGGGATTCCATTGGGCCCCTGCGAAACCATGAGGTAGGGGGAGGCCAGGGTCAGTTCCGGTGCGCTGAGGATCTCGCCCAGGTAATTGTACTTCTGGCCGAAGCGCGTCGCCCGCATCGCGTTGATGCCGGCCACGATGGTGCGCAACTCCAGCGAGCTGGGCTGGATGAGCGCGGGGCCGAGATTGGTGGCGAACTGGTTGGTCAACACGGGCACCCCGCTGAGCACGGCGGACCACGCTGCAAAGCCGTCCTGGTTGACGGACAGCAGCCCCCGCGAGGCGTTGTCACCGACGGCGGTGGTGAACAACTCCAGCATCTGCCAGTCGTTGGTCGGTTGAGTGCCCGGGGCGAACCGATTGCCCGGCCAGAGCACATCCGGATGCCCGGACCAGAGCTGCCATTGCTGGTTCGGCACCGCCCGGGACTTCAGGTAGACGGTCTGCCACGGGGTACCGCGGTGCACCCGGCCCAGCCAGCCCACCGTCGGCAGGGTATTCGTTGGGAAAGCCCAGTCGTCCGACTTGGTGACCTGCGGGTCCTTGAATCCGGGATCAAAATCCGTGGCGTCGCCGCTGCTGTAGAGGTTCCGCTGCCACGGGCGATAGCGGTAGTTGATCTTGCCCAGGTTCGAGCGCTCGTCGGTGACGGCGAAGAGAGGCGGGAGTCGCTCGATGAGGTTGCTGCGCGCCGGGTCTTCGAGGTCCCAGGACAGGTCGTTCACCAGTGGGTCGTTAACCTGCCAGGCCTTGTTGTGGAGCAACTTGATGCCGGGCGAGAACGGCACCTGCATGCGCAGGGTGGGCGAGGGCGGGGTGAGTTGGCCGCTCATCCCGATGAACTCGCGGAAGCGCTGGACGGCCTTTTCCTTGTCCTGCCCCGCCAGGGGTTCGCCGGAAGCACTGTTCCACTGCGAAACGTTGATCGAGCCGAGCGAGGCCTGGACCTGGTTGATCACGCCCTCGGGGATGCCGCCGACCCGGTTGGTCTTCCAGAAGGATCCGACCAACGAGGTCTGGCCGGCGTCATTCTGCTGCCCGAACATCTCCCGGGTGATGTCGATCTGGCTGTTGAGGTTGTCGAGATCGACGTAATCCACGAGCCGGCCGCCGGCCACGCTCATGTCGATCAGGGCAGCCTCGAGGCGATTGGTGATGTTGAGGCGCCAGATCGGGATGGGGAACCCCAGGGCGGACTCGAAGAGGGTCTGCAGGAGGTTCGTCCGCACCGGGACGAAGGTGCCGGTCGCCAGCCGGTAGGCGGACATCGGGAGGAACAGAACATTGGTGTGGATCGGGATCTGGAACT
>JBBQML010000768.1:0-2945 GCA_038328885.1 Verrucomicrobiota bacterium
GAATCGCCGGGGCCGAGGCGAGGGCCGGGGTCCGGTTTGGTCCGGGCCGGGCGCGGGACTAGGGGGGGCGATCCGGGGGGGGACGCCGAGCGTCAGTTCCAGTTGTTCACGGCTCGCGTTCATGGTCAGGGCTTGGTCGGAGTGGTTCCGGGTGGTTGTGGGTGGCTTCGGCGCACAGGCCGAACTGCTTTAGCCAGTTTGCACCAGGGGGGTGGACAACCGCGGTCCAAGGGGTTGAGCGAGGGATTCGTGTTGGGGCTCGCCCGCGGCGGGGTCTCCGCGCAACCTTTCCTCCATGATCCTGAGCGCGGCCGAACTGGAATCGCTGGTGGCGGTCCGCCACGCGTCCCCACACGAACTGCTGGGCATGCACGTCCTGGGGAAGGTCGGCGGGGTGGTGGTGCGCGCGTTCCTGCCCGGGGCGACCCGGGTGGAGGTGGTCCCCGTCCACGAATCCTCCCGACCCACCCTGCGACTCGAGCCGCTGGGGTCCACGGGGGTCTTCGAAGGGGTCGCGGAGGGGGTGGAGCGGGTGTTCGCCTATGACCTGGTCGTCCATTGGCCCGATGGCTCGGTGAACCGGGGCCGCGATCCGTACTCGTTCCTGCCGTCCCTGGGTGAGACCGACCTGTTTCTGTTCGGCCAGGGGAATGAGCGGCGGATCTACGACAAGCTGGGGGCGCACCTGCGGTCGCCGGACGGGGTTCCCGGCACCAGCTTCGCCGTGTGGGCGCCGAATGCGCAGCGGGTCAGCGTGGTGGGGGATTTCAACGGCTGGGACGGCCGCCGACACCTGCTGCGGCGGTTGGGTGCCTCCGGGGTCTGGGAGATCTTCGTTCCCGGCGTGGGCGAGGGTGCGTTGTACAAGTATGAGATTCGCGACGTCGACGGGCAGGTGGTGCTCAAGACAGATCCGTACGGCTTCTTCTTCGAGCCCGCGCCGAAGAACGCCTCGATTGTCTGGGAGACCGGGAAGTTCCGGTGGACGGATGGCGCCTGGTTGGAGGGCCGGGCGAAGGCGAATCCGTTGAAGGGGCCCATGACGGTGTACGAGGTGCACCTCGGATCGTGGCGCAAGAAGTCGGTGAGTGAGTCGCTAAGCTACCGCGAACTGGCGGCTCCCCTGATCGAGTACGTCCGGGAGATGGGGTTCACGCACGTGGAGTTTCTACCCGTCAGCGAGCATGCGTTCTACCCGAGTTGGGGGTACCAGGTGACCGGGTTCTACTCACCGACCGGGCGCTTTGGGTCGCCGGACGAGTTCCAGTACCTGGTGAACGCGCTGCACGAGGCGGGCATCGGGGTGATCGTGGACTGGGTACCGGCGCATTTCCCGCGGGACGAATGGGCGTTGGCGCGATTCGACGGCACGAACCTTTACGAGCACGAGGATCCGCGCCGTGGCGCACACCTCGACTGGGGGACGCTGATCTTCAACTACGAGCGGCATGAGGTGAGGAACTTCCTCACCGCGAACGCGCTGTTCTGGTGTGAGCGGTATCACATCGACGGGCTTCGGGTGGACGCGGTGGCCTCGATGCTCTACCTCGACTACTCGAAGAACGAGGGCCAGTGGCTGCCCAACAAGTACGGAGGGAAGGAGAACCTGGAGGCGGTGGCGTTCCTCCGGGAGTTCAACCACCTCGTTCACACGGAGCATCCCGGGGTGACCACCATCGCGGAGGAATCGACCTCCTGGGGAATGGTCACACGCCCGCCCTACCTCGGCGGCCTGGGTTTCAGCCTGAAGTGGAACATGGGCTGGATGCACGACACCCTTCATTACTTCAAGCGGGAGCCCGTGCATCGCCAGTTCCACCACAACGAGTTGACGTTCGCGATGCTCTACCACTCCACGGAGAATTTCGTGCTACCGCTCTCGCACGACGAGGTGGTGCACGGCAAGGGCACGTTGCTGGGCCGCATGCCCGGCGATGAGTGGCAGCGTTTCGCCAACCTGCGCTGTCTGTTGGCTTATCAGTGGCTGTTTCCCGGCAAGAAGCTGCTCTTCATGGGCGGCGAGATCGGGCAATTGCGCGAGTGGAACCACAACCTGGAACTCGACTGGTGGCTGCTGCGGGAGGGCCCGTTCCACGCCGGGGTCAACCGCCTGGTGCGGGATCTCAACCGCCTCTACCAGGCCCAGCCCGCGCTGTGGGAGGCCGACTATGAGCCGGAGGGTTTCCAGTGGGTGGACTGCTCGGACCACCGCCAGAGCGTCCTGAGTTTCCTGCGGCGGCGATCGGGGGGACGCGGGGTGCTGCTGGTGATCCTCAACCTGACCCCGGTGCCGCGACTCGGCTATCGCGTCGGGGTTCCGACCCGCGGCTGCTGGACCGAGGTGCTGAACACGGACGCGGCTGTTTACGGAGGGTCCGATCAGGGGAACCTCGGGGTGGTGATCGCCGAGCCCCAACCCGCCCATGGCCTGCCCTTCTCCGCGCCCTTCCTGCTCCCGCCGCTCTCGGTCTCCGTGTTCGCGGAGCCGGCCGCCGGGCCGCACGGCTGACGCCGCCCCCCCGGCGCGGTCGTGCCTGCTTCCCTGCGGGCCCGTCCCCGCCTCCTGCCGGCCTGACGCCTCCATCCCCCCGCCCGATGTCCCGACCTGCGTTCCTTCGATCTACCTTCCTTCGACACGCGCTACGGGGATTGGGGATTCCCGTAGGCGTTGGGGTCGCGTCTAAATTGTTGACAAAGCAGCCACCCGAGGCCCCTCGCGCCACCGCTGACGCCCCTGTGAATAGTCAATGATTTAGATGCGACCCCAAGCCTGTAGTCGCGAAAGAAGACGAGCCGATCGGATCCGATTTTCTTCTTGGCCCTCGTGGCTTTCGTGGTGGGATCGCAGCAGCCGCGGGGTCTGAACCCGCAGCCGTCCCCTCGGAGTGCTATGCATAAAAACTGGAGAACCCACCTGGGGCTCGCGTTGGCGCTGGCGATGCCGT
>JBBQML010000769.1:0-2942 GCA_038328885.1 Verrucomicrobiota bacterium
AAAACAGCTTGGCATGTCACCCGCTGGGCACTATGGCGCGCGGCGGATGGATTGAAGTCTCACGCCCAGCTTACCATGAAAAGCCCCGCAGCACCCGCCCTCGCCGCCCTGTTCACCGTCGTCGCCCATGCACAGGAGCCCGCACAGGGAAACGCGGGCGAACAAATGCCGCTTCCACTCCGAGTCCTGAAAAGCTGGCGGGCCGATTTCGGCGACCATTCCATTTACCTCAATCGCGTGGCCCCGCCGGTTCTCCAGACAGCCCCCGCAACGAACGCCGAGCCGGCGCGCGATGCGGTCCTCGCCACCGCCGACCCGGCGGATGGGAAAAAGTTCGAGGTCTTGTTCCTCGCCGCAACGGTGCATGACCACCAGTTCACGGAGATCTGGTGCATGTGTGCCGGGCGGGAGCGCAGGGTCTTCAGCAACCTCGACTTCAACCTGCTCGACGGCCTGAACACCATCGAAAGCGCCGACACGCGATATTCGCTGATCCTACTGATCTCCAACGTCACCACCCGCGCCGAAGACCTGGCCCAGACGGGAGCGCAGGCCGCCGCCCCGGACCGAAAGCGCACCGAGGCGCTCGCGAAGCTCAGCCCCCTTCATGCCCAGTACGTCGTGGCTGACGATGAGGAGGCCGCCCCGCCTCCCGAAAAGGCGCTCACCGCGCTGGACGCCCTGCATCTTTTCCACGACGCAAACCGCCAGCAGCTCGCCGGGGCGCATGCGCAACGCGAGGCGGCCAGAATCGCGGCGGAATCGAAACCGCAGCCCGCGCCGCCGAAACCGCCGGATGCCGTGGTCAACTTCTGGCCGGGCGCAGGCACTCGCATCATCGAATCCCCGGGCAGGGAGGCGCTGCGATGAAGCGGACCCCTGCCCTGCTGGCCACGCTCGCAACCATCTCCCTGCCATGCCTGGCCCAGAGCCCCGGCGAGACGAATGAAGGAGCGCGCATCACCGCTGCGCCGACGCTGGAACTGCCCAATCGTTACCGCCTGTCCTGGTGGGGCATCTCGGGAAAGGGCTACTTCATCGAGCAGTCCACGAACCTCACCACATGGGTTTACTACCCGATGGTCGTCTTCGGCACCGGCGATGTGGCGGAGCTGTTCTTTGTCACCACCGCGCGACCGTACTTCCTGCGGCTGCAACGTATCGACCAACCGCTCACTTTCGACAGTGACAGCGACACCATCCCGGACTGGTGGGAGATCACCTACAGCCTGAATCCGCATCTCGCTTCCGATGCCGCCGCCATCTCCGCCGCCGGCGAGCTGACCAATCTCCAGAAGTTCCAGCTCGGACTGAACCCGACAAAGCTCGACACCGACGACGACGGTTTCAAGGACTCCGAGGAGATCGCAAACGGCACCGATGGCGCGAGGCCTGGGCCTGCCGTCGTCCTTACCACGCCGCCGGGTGCAACGCTGGCAAACCAATAATACTGCCACGCATGTTCCAGTCGATTGTTTCCATTCGAATCAGGTGTCGTTCGACGGTGTTCATCGGGCGGCTTGCCGCCGTGGCGATTCTATGGCTATGCGGCCTGGCGCCTGCCGCCCTGGGTCAGGCATATCAGGAATTTCTGACCAACATCAACGGACAAAATACCGGATTTAAGATCCGGAATGTCCGATTTCGCTGCATTGTTCCACCTGGATCACCGCCGGGCTATTACACGCTCTATCCACAAGGGTGTGCCGTCGACTGGATGTAGAGACGCTTTTCCGAAGGTGTTTACCAATGGTATTCTCCCTTGAAACCTCTTCATCGCGTTATTCCTCCAGTGTGACAATACATCGGATCGGCGGCACACCCATCCATAACAGCCTTCAACTCCGTTCGTCCTGTTCCTCGTTCCTGACTGGAACGGAGGAGAGTATGAATACCCGTCAGCTGGCGGAATGGGTGCCGGTGCATTGAATACACCAAACCCCGGTTCCACGTCGTATCCATTTCGGATCTCGGGACCTGCCGGGTATCAGTTCAATGGCACTCTCTTGGGTTATGTAACCGGATTCAATACGAGTTCGATCTTCAATCCTCATCTGAGCGAAACTACTCTGCCGCCTGCGAACGTCACGTTGATCGCCCCAGGGGGTGGGCCGAACGGGCTCAAGACGGGCACTGTAAAGCCCAGTGACACGCAGGCTGGCGGTGCTGAGTCCGATTGCCGTGGAATGATGACATACACATCGCATTTGATGCAGGCGAGTCTCGCCCTGGCCGACAGGCCGCTGAGCTACGAGGCCCCGTTCGGTCCAGCCCTGGACTTCAGCATTAGTTACAGCCAGGCAGATGAGCGGCAATCATCCGGCTGGCCTCAGTCCCATTTTGGGCCAAAATGGACTTGCAACTGGTTCGCTTGGATCGACGAGCAAAGCGGAACATCCCTGATCCTTGCCCAACGTGGGGGCGGTTCGGAGACTTACCTCTACGATGGCGCGACGCAAAGCTACACAGCCGGCACGCGAGGCGGTGCGGTTGTTCGGGCGCTGGGCGGCGGAGGGTTTGAGCGAACCTTTTCCGATGGGTCGGTCGAGGTCTATCAGACCACCTCTCCCGGAATTCCCAATCGGTTTTTTCTCACGAAGGTTCGCGACCCGCAGGCGAACGAAGTCGTGCTCGGCTATGGTTCGGATGGGATCAGCATCCGTCAGGAGTCGATCACTGATGCCGCAACAACGGTGTCCAAGATTTCCTGAGGAAAAGTTAGCTAATGATAGGCGCGCAGGCACCAGGATGACTTGGGCGAGGCCGGGTTTGCGCGGGCCGCGCGGACATCAAATTCCCGCCAGACGAAGATTGATGCCGGTTTCCGTGCGATTGTGCTTGCACTGGGTCTCGAATTTTGTGCGAAAATTTTCATGCCTTGCATTCCTCAAATTCGCCACGCCGGTTTCACCTTCTCGGATAACTTCTTCGCTCCTTTGCTC
>JBBQML010000770.1:0-2936 GCA_038328885.1 Verrucomicrobiota bacterium
GACGGCCCGCCCAGGGAGACCTCGTCAATAATCTTCTCCAAGGGAAGCTGCACCAGTTCGTCCTCCGTGTAGCCCAAACGGGTGAGAAGCGTCCTGTTCGCGTAGACCGGGCGGTCTTGCAGCACCAGCAGAACTCCCTCCGTCGTCCCCTCCACCAGCAGCCGGTATTTCTCCTCCGATTCGCGTAACGCCGATTCCGCGCGCCAGCGCTGACGCTCGAGGTTGAGTCCCTGGGTGCTGATGTAGGCCAGCAGCACAGCGATGATGGCCGAGATGCCCACCGAGAGCTGGAGGACGCGGCGGATCATCTGGCTGATTTCGGTCCGCACGTCTTCGAGGTAGATGCCCGTGCCCACAATCCAGCCCCAAGGCGTGAACCCCTTGACGTAGGACAGCTTGGGCACCACCCGCTTTTCGTCGTCCTTCCACTGCCACAGATACTCCACGTAACCGTCGCCGGCTTCCCGGACCACCTTGGTATGTTCGACAAACAGTTTCTTACCGCTCGGATCGGCGTAGTCCGCGAGATCCTGGCCGTTGAGCTCGGGGCGGTAGGGGTGCATCACCATGCGCGTCCGCGTGTCCGAGATCCAAAAGTAGTCCTTGCCGTCGTCGCCGTAGCGCATGTTCTGAATCCGGGCGATGGCCGCCTGCTGGGCCGCGCCCTCCGATAACACGCCCTGTTTCTCCTGTTCATGCAAGCCGGCCAACTCGCTCCACGCGGCCTGCGTCAGTTCGCGGATCATCTCCTTTTTCCGGTCGATGATGTTCTTCTTCATGGTCGGGATGATCACCACGAAGATCAGACCCAGGAAGAGCACGAAGGTCAGAATGGCCGGCGAGATGATGTTGACGGCGAGATGCCGCCAATCCCGCCGCGGCGTCTGCCGAAGTTCAGTGGGGGACATGGGTGTGGAAGCCATTGCCGATTGCGGAACCGCGATCAGACCCCGCCGCCGCCAATCGTAGCGGTAGATCGACTCCGGCAGGACACACCAGAGCCGGTGGCCCAAGCGCTTGGAGGACCAGATGAGCTCATTCGACGGCTACCGGTAGAAACCACCGCCGTATTCGGTGCCAACGCGACACAACTCCCGAATGTTCTCCAGTGGGATGCCGTCGTGAAGCGAGTGGTCGGAGGCCAGGATGAACCCGCCCCCCGGCGCGGCGGTGTCGATCGCTTCCCGCGCCTCCGCCGCGACGTCCGCGGGCGTGCCGAACGGCAGGGTGCGCGAGGAGTCGATGTTCCCGATGAGACAGAAGCGCCGCCCGTACTTTTCCTTCACCGCCCGCAGGTCCATCTTGGCGGTCCGCTGAAGGGGATGGATCGAACTGATGCGGGTCTGCGCCAGGTCGTCCAGGTAGGCATTGATGCAACCACACGAGTGCAGCAGGGCCGGGACGCCCAGGTCGGCCACCGTGTCGACGAGCTCGACGAGGGGCGGGAGCAGATGCCGGCGCCAATCCGCAAGTTTGAAGAATCCGCGGTGACTGTCGCCCAGGTCTTCGCTCACCCAGATGCCGACGCAACCGGCGGCGACCGATCGCCGGGCCGCCTCCTTGAAGAATTCGTTCGAGATCCGGAAAACGTCGGTCAGGAGCCCGGGGTCGTCGTGCAGGGCGTAACAGATGTTCTCGTAGCCCATCAAGAGCCACGCCGTCGTGAGCGGTCCCTGGACGCCCCCCAGGAGCGCGAGTCCGTCGCGGTTCACCTCCCGGGCGGCGCGAATCTCCGCGTCGCGACCCGCCAGGGTCGGGTCCGGGGGCCGGTAACCCTCCAGGTCCGCCCGGATGCGGATCGGGTAGTCGATCGGCGCGTCGATCGGCCAGGACGCCGCGTCCTTCTGGTAGGTGGTGCCCCATTCGTCCTGGTAGACGTTCTCCCGCAGGAACCGGGGGCGATAGCCGCTGAACCCGCCGAACGGCAGCCACACCCCGTCGTGGTTTAACGCGCGGGCGCAGGCGACGGCGTCCGGGCCGTTGTAGACCCCGGGCCGGTGGCCGATCAAGGCTTCGTACATGGGCTCCTGAAAGAGGAAATCGAACAGCGGCACGCGGTCCGGCTGTCGGACTTTGAGGGCCGTCAGCAAACGCTCCTGGCGGGTCATGCCCAGGGCGGAGCCGGGACCGGGATGCTGGGAGTTCATGGAGTTCACCCACCTCACCCCCGTCACGGCCGGCCGCAACCCTCCTGGGACGACCCGGTTGGGATGGGGTGCGGGATTTCGCAGGGTAGACTCAGCAAGCCGGCGTTTTCAACACCCGGATTCGTGACCCGGCTGGGAATTGCGTCGCGGCGCGACGCTGGATCCCCGCGTCCAAGCCGACGGCTGGCGTTGGCCCGCCACCCGGGCAAGCCGCTCACCCACCACGCGCGGCCGCCATGCCTCATCGAGGCGTTCGCACTCGCCGTTTCCCACCGAAAGAGCAGGCCTTAGCCCATGCAGCGAAGCCGAGGGTTACATCCCTGAATTTGACAACACGCTCGTCGCGTACCGGCTCGGGCTCCCCCCGGTCCCACGCGGCTCCACCCAGTTGGCTTTGAGCAGCCGAATTGTCAAAATCGGAGATGTGACCCCAAGTCTACAATTGCGGAGACGACGCGCTTCCGTCGAGCGGGCGTGGGCCATCAGTTCAGTGCAACGCCAACTCCCGCGCATGCGGGATCTCGGTCTTTGTCACCGGACGGACTTTCTCCGCTGGAACAGTGACCACCGCGGCGGTGTTCCCGCCCAGAGTAAGGAAAGCAATGGGGTCAAACATGGACATTCGACAATCGCTGCGAGCCTCAGCTGAGGGAAAGCAATGGGGTCAAACATGGACATTCGACAATCGCTGCGAGCCTCAGCTGAGTGGAAGCATGGCACGGCGCTCGAGGATCCATGCGCCCGATGGCTGCTACTACATGATGAGCCGGGCAATGGCGGGCGAAGGTG
>JBBQML010000771.1:0-2929 GCA_038328885.1 Verrucomicrobiota bacterium
GGGGCTGGAGTTGGATGCGTCGCTGCTGGCCTGGGGCACGGATTTTCGGCGGCTGGCGGGGCAGTGGTCCAACGACCTTGCCCGGGGCTATCGGCGCGGTTCCAACGTCAAGGATCCTTTCCAGTTGCGGATGAATGCCTACCGGGTGCTCCTGACTCGGGGCCGCGATGCCACCGTGGTTTACGCTCCGCCCATGGTGGAGCTCGACGAAACCTACGGATTCCTCGTCGAGGCCGGGTTCAAGGAACTGCGCGAGGAAGAAGGCTAGACCAATCCGAGTTTCCTCGCTTGGCGTGGTCAGCCACCCAGAGTGCTCCATCCTCCGGGACGCTCATGGTCTCGGGAGCAGATGGCCCGGCAAGGGATCAGAGCGGAGTGTGGTCGTTGGAAGTGACCAGCCATGCCGAGGGAAGCCCGGGACCTGTATGACACACCGCCGGGTTGCGTTCGGAGGATGAGTCTGCCAACCTCTCCCCGGCATTAGGAACGGCCCGTCGAGTGACGGGTCTGGCAACCGGGCGAGGGAGATCGCCACGGTGCCGAGGGAACCACGCGGTTCCCGATGCGCGGATCGAGCAATCGATCCGAACTACCCATCTCCCGGCTGAAACCGCCGACCTGATGCCCTCAGGCCGGCGGTTTCGTTTTCCGGGGGGCCGGTCCGGGTGCCACGAACGAGAACCATCCGACCATGAGCACCAACCACCGCCTGAGCGTCCGCGTCGCCGCGGATCACCCCAACCATCACCTCTGGAACAACCGGGGGAAATGGTGGTGCCACTTCACCGTCCACGGCGCGGACTTCACCAAGCGCCGGATCCGGCGGTCGCTGGGCACCCGTTGCCTGGAGGAGGCCCGACAGATCCGGGATTTCCTGTTCGCCGTCCTGCCGGTCGATCCCGCCACGCGCACCATCCTTTGAGCTCACCTCCGGCATCCTCCCCCCATATCCCATGAAGACCCTGCTCACCCCTCCTCGTTCCTTGATCCCGGCCGGATCCACGGCGCCCGCGGTCTGTTGCCCCGTGCGTTGGACCTGTCCCGTCTGCCGGCAAACTGTGGCCGCGCGGGAGGCGCATCCGCACCTGGCGGCCGTCCTCGACGCCGGCGCCGGCGGGGAACGCCTGGTCGAACTGGCGGATCACCCGGCCATCGCCGGTGTGGACGTCGTGCGCGAGGACGGCGGTTCCTGCCGCTGGCTGGTCTGGAGCGTCGAGGGTGCGGGCGCCTGGCCGGATGCGCGTGGGGCGCGTGGCCGGGAGACACGAGTCGGCGAGGCGCTGACGCTCCAGTTGCGCGATGACCTGGAGCGGTTGGGGCTGGATCCCGTCTCCGACCCCGTGAACCGGTGGTGTGCCGTCGGTTGGGCGAACGGTCTCGCCCTCGGGTTGTCCGAGACTCGGGACGCCCAGGAATGGGCCGATTCTCTTCTGGAGTGCCATCCCGAAGCCGCCGCGTTGCATGAGGGATTCGCGGAGCGCTTCGGTCACGAGATGGCGCGAACGCGGGATGTCCTGGGTTCCCTGCGCTCGACGTTCGGCGCCCTGGCAGGTTCGGGGGTCCACCGCTGGCTGGGCATCAGCGTCGCCCTGGGAATCCGTGCCGCGCGCGACCCGGACTTGGCGACGGGCCTGGCCGAGCAGGCCCTGCAAGGACTCGTCCCGGCTCAGGCATTTCTTGGTTCCAGGCTCCGATGGTTGTCGACCGCGCCGACATTCCGCGGCGAATCGCTCCTGATCCAAGTCCTGGCGTTCAGTCTCCGGTCCAGCAAACCGGAGGCGTGGCTGCAGGCGGTCGCTGTGCGGCGGGTCCTTCGCAAGTGGCCGAAGTGCGCGAACTCACTGAGGGTCGACGACTGGGCCCGGGCGGGCTTCGTGGCCGGATTTGAACTGGTGGAGCGACATCCGTCGCGGGCGGAGGCGATCCTGCGACAGACGTCGGCGCCCTATCTCCGTCAGTTCTTCGCCATGATGAGCCAGCGGTTAGGCCTCGAGCGACGGTACTGGACGCCGCAGAGGGTGACGCAGGTGGCCGACGCTTGGTTGGTGCAGACGCATGAGAACTTCGACGGCGTGCCGATGGCTGGGTTGCGGGACCGGTTCCGGGTGGCAGCCGTGTTTGACCTGACGTTCTGGTTCGGCATGGGAGCCGCCTGGATCGAGCGGCGGCACCCCAAGGTCCTGGTGCTCGACCGGAATTAAACCGCCTGAGCCAAGGACCGTGGTTGTCCCACCCCATCGAGTAGGATCAACCCATGAGCACGTATCCAGGGATCGACTACGCCCAGCGTCCGAACAGCTACCTTGAGGATCCGGATGCCCTCACCGCGGTGCTGCGCAACGTGCAGGGCACCGAGCGCCAGGCGATGATTCGGGCCTACTGGCAGTCGGGCTGGATGGAAGAACTCGACGATCAACTCCTGGCGGAGACGCTCTCCCCGACCGCGCGCAAGGCCCTGGGGCGGATCCACCCCGTCCTCATGGGGGGCGAGTACCTCCCGGGGTACCGGCGGGGGGAACGCGAGATCGCGCGGATTGAACTGCAGTCGATGACCAGCGACGTGATCAGCATCCGCGCGCGCCCAACGGGGGCACGGATCGCCTACCGGATCGTGGATGAGTACCAGGCGAAGTTCTCGCTGGGGCGCCTGACCAGCCGGAGGCCGCTGACGCTGCGGGACCTGCTTGGATTGATCGAGGGGAGTCACCTGGCGCAGGAACAGAAGGCGATTGGACCCAACCGGGGAGAGTTGAATGGGTTGGGAGTCGGCGAGTTGACGTAGGGTGGTCGCAAGGTTGACGCGTGATGGGCGGCGGCATTATAGTCCGGCCATGAACTCTACGAAACCGATGGGTGGTGGGCCCGGGCCTGGCGAACTGGCCTCGCTTCTGGTTCAACTGAGCGAAGAGAGGGGCCGGATGGAACGACT
>JBBQML010000772.1:0-2927 GCA_038328885.1 Verrucomicrobiota bacterium
GGACCCGGCGGCCACGGGACTCCTGGTCATCCTGCTGGGACGGGGCACCAAGCTTTCCGAGCAACTGATGGCCTCCGACAAAGTGTACGCCGGCTCCATCCGCCTCGGGGAAACCACCTCCACCTACGACGCCGAGGGCGAGTTGGTGGCATCCCTGCCCGTGCCGCTCCTGGACCTGGATGCCCTGAACGAGGCGGCGGTCTCCTTCATGGGTGATCTCATGCAGACACCGCCCATGGTTTCCGCGATCAAGGTGAAAGGGGTGCCGCTTTACAAGCTGGCTCGGCAGGGGCTGGAAGTGGCGCGCGAGGCCCGGTTGGTCCACGTGTACAACTTCCGCTTCAGCGCCTACACCGAGCCGGTGGGCGAGTTCCGCCTCGCCTGCACGAAGGGCACCTACGTCCGCTCGATCGCGCACGACCTTGGACAGAAGCTCGGCTGCGGCGCCCACCTGGCGACGCTTCGCCGCACGGACTCGGGCCGGTTCAGCGTCGCCGATGCCGCTCCGCTCAACACCCTGCTGGCAACCCCGCCGGCGGCGTTGGAAGCCCGCGTCATCCCGTTCCTCAAGTTGTCGGCGGTGGCATGAAGATCCTCACCGAGTCCGCGCTCCCGGAACCCGGCTCGCCGGTCACCTGCCTGGCGATCGGCGTCTTTGACGGGGTCCACCTGGGGCACCAGGCGGTCATTCGCCGGACGATCGAGGAGGCACGGGCCTGCGGGGGTCAGGCGGTGGCGGTGACCTTCGACCCGCATCCGCAGTCGGTGCTGACCCCCGACCGCGCCCCGCTGTTGCTGTGCCCGGTCTGGCGGAAGCTGGAGGCGCTCGCGGACACCGGGCTCGACGCGGCCCTGGTCTTCCGGTTCGACCCTGCCTTCGGCCAGCAGCCACCCGAGGCGTTCGTGGAGCGGTTGCGGGCCTCCTTTCCGGGGTTGGCCAGCATCAGCGTAGGGGCGGGCTTCCGCTTCGGGCACGGCCGGGCTGGAGACCTCCGGGCCCTCCATCGCCTGGGTGAGAGCCGGGGGTTCTCAGTCTGGGGAATCCCCCCGGTGGAGGTGGGGGGGGAGGTGGTCAGCAGCAGCCGGTTGCGGGAACTGTTCGCCGCGGGCGAACTCGACCGCGTCGCGTTGCTCCTCGGGCGCCGGCACGCGCTCACCGGGGAGGTGGAGGCCGGGAACCGGTTGGGCCGCCAGTTGGGTTTCCCCACGGCCAACCTGGGGGTCGGCGGGCTGGTGCTACCTCCTCCTGGAGTCTACGCGGCGTTCGCGCTGGGAGCAGGGCACGGGATCCGCTACCCGGCGGCAGTCAACCTGGGGCGGCGTCCCACGGTCGATGGTCCCGGGGCGGAGTTTAGGGTCGAGGCCCATCTCCTGTCGTTTTCCGGCGACCTCTACGGCCGGCGTATCGAACTGGAACTGCACGAGCGACTGCGGGATGAGGCTCGGTTTCCGTCCCGGGAGGCTTTGGTCGAGCAGATCCGGCGTGACGTCGAGACTGTGCGCGCACGGCTGATTCATCTGGATTGAGGTGAAGGCCGGCTTGGGGTTGCACGACCAATCCATCGTGGTGGGCAGGATGTTGGAGGACAGGAGATAAGGTGATTCAGCGGGACAAAGGGTTGCCCATTTTATAATCCGCTCAGGAGCTTGCTTGCCATCCAGTAAGGGCCTGCTTAGCGTCTCCATTGGCCATGGCTGGTGACGGGACAAGCGCATCGCAACATATCTGTGATGCGGTTACATGAACCGCCTGGTCGAACAGTCGACAACAAGGTTAAGGCTTCATGTCATGAAAGCGCCCTCAGTCCCAGCCAACGCCCAGGCAAACCGAAGCCGCAGTCCTTCGGTGCCTGTCAATCGACCCCCGGAGGTCCGACGCCTGCTCCATCCCTCAGGTCAGGCCGCCGGGCCGGCGGCGTTCCCGGTTTCCGCAGCACCATCCGCCCTGGTCCAAAGCGGAAGACAACGGTCGACCGTCGCCCTCTGGCTTGTGGTCCTGGCCCTTGGCCTGATGCCGGGAGGATTGTCGGGGGCCGGATTGTCGGGGGCCGGATTGTCGGGGGCCGATACGCCGCCGCCGTTCCGGGTCAATCCGCTCGACGCGGCACCTTCCGCTCCCTACGGAACCTCCGGGACCGCGCCACTGATTCGGCCGCCGGGCACGACCGATCCGCGCGTTCGTCAGTTGACCGACTGGTTGCGGGCGAATGTGGCACAAGCCAGGGAACGAGTCCCTGCCGCAGGGACCGCCGCCGACATCCGCCACAGGGCTCTGACCCGCCTCCAAAAAGCCGCAGGCGAGGGGCTCGAGGTCCGGTTTCGCCCGCAGAACAACACGCCGATGCTCATCCGCGGGGCGCTGCAGTCGCCGCCCCCTGGTATCGCCCTGGCCGGTCCGGCGGGTGATCCGGACGAGCGAACCGCGCGCGCGTTCCTGATGGAAAATCGCGAGCTGCTGCAGATCCAGAACCCGGACCTCGAGTTTCGCCTGGTGGAAAATCGAAAGGATGAACTCGGGCGGCGTCATCTGCGCTTTGCCCAGTACCACCGGGAGTTGCCAGTCTGGCCTTGCGAAATCCTGGTTCATCTCGATCCCGGTGGCGCGGTCGACCTGTTCAACGGCGCGTACATTGCCTCGCCTGCGGACGTGCCGGTGCAGGCCGTCCTTCTGGAAGAGAGCGCCGCACCCGCCGTCCTCAGGACGTATCCCGGGCTGGCTGCCGGGCGATTCACCGAACCCGAACTGATCATCTACGGCCCGATCGATGGTACTCCGCGCCTGGCGTGGAAGCTCGAGGTGCATCTCGACCTGATCCATGCGTGGCGGATGATCGTGGACGCGTTGGACGGTTCGGTGATCACCCGCACCAGCCTGGTCCACGACGCGGCGGTGTCGGGGAGCGGCGTTGACAGCCGGGGCGCAAACC
>JBBQML010000773.1:0-2923 GCA_038328885.1 Verrucomicrobiota bacterium
GGGGACGGAAGGCATCGCCGTGGGGCTCTCCACCCGGATCCTGCCGCACAATTTCGGGGAATTGCTCGAGGCGCAGATCGCCATCATGGAAGGCCGGAGCTTCAAGGTCGTCCCGGATTTCCCCAGTGGCGGTCTGATGGACGCGAAGGACTACGCCGACGGCCGGGGCTCGGTGCGAGTCCGGGCACGGATCAAGGTCAAGGACGAGGACACGGTGGTGATCACGGAGATTCCCCCGGGTGCCACCACCGAATCGCTGATCGGGTCCATTGAGGATGCGACCAAGAAGGGCAGGCTCAAGGTGCGGTCGATTAACGACTACACCTCCGAGAAGGTGGAGATCGCGCTGGAAGTGCCCAAGGGCGTGGACCCTCAGGCGCTGGTGGATGCCCTGTACGCCTTCACCCAGTGCGAGCAGTCGATCACCAGCCGGATCGTGGTCATCCGGGACAATCGGCCGGTGGAGATGACCGTGTCGGAAGTGTTGCGGGCCAACACCGGGCAACTCGTACACCTGCTGACGCGCGAACTGGAGCTCAAGCGCGATCACCTGGAGTTGGAACTGCACCACAAGACCCTCGTGCAGCTCTTCATCGAGAAGAAGGTCTACCAGCGGTTGGAGACCGCGAAGACGGCCGAGGCGGTGGGGCGCGAGGTTCATGAGGGCTTCAAGCCGTTGCGAGGACTGATGCGCCGGGACCTGACGGATCCCGATGTCGAGATGCTCCTGCGCGTGCCCATCCGGCGCATCTCGCTCTTCGACATCCGCCAGCACCGCGCTGAGATGGAGAAGCTCCAGGTGGAGCTGGCGCAGACCCTCAAGAGCCTCGAGAACGTCAAGGGCTACACCATCGCGCGACTCAAGGGCCTGGTGGCGAAATACGGCGCGCAGTACCCGCGGTTGACCCGTGCCGGGCGTTTCGACGAGGTCGAGGCCAAGGAAGTCGCCTTCAAGTCCTTCAAGGTCTCCTACGACCGTGAGAGCGGCTACCTCGGGTACAAGGCCGGCGGCGATGAATTCGTCCAGATGTGCTCGCAGTTCGACAAGCTGTTGCTGGTGTTCAAGGACGGCCGGTACAAGGTCGTCGAACTGCCGGAGAAGCTCTTCATCGGGCAGGACCTCCTGTCCTGCGGGTTGCCCGATCGCGACCGGGTCTACACCCTGGCCTACAGCACCAAGGACGCGACGTGGATGAAGCGCTTCACCTTCGGGGGAACGATCCTTGACAAGGAGTATCATCTCTGTCCGGAGCCGAAGGCGAAGCTCCTCTTCTTCGCGCCCGACACGCCCGAGGTGCTGTACATCAAGTACAAGCCCGCGCCCTACCAGAGGGTCAGTCAGCAGACGGCCAAGCCTGCCGAACTGGCTGTGAAGAACGCGCGGGCGCGCGGCAACCAGGTCTCCATCAAGGAGGTTGGGAGTATCAACAGCCGGCCGCCCCGGAACTGGGACGAGACCGAGCCCACCACCCCGCTGAAGTTCCTCTGAGACCTGGGGTGTGGTTCCGGTCGAGGACCGCGAGCCGCGGTCCATCAAGGCGAGCCGGTTCCCGTTCCTCAGAGGCGAGGATCAGGTTCCGGTTCGATGCCTCGCGCGCTCGGAGAAACCCCAGCACCCTGGCCGATTCGTCCGGCCGGTTCAGAGAGACCAGCACCATCTCGAAGTCGCGGTGCCGGTCCATCCGGTTCATGGTCACGAACTCGGGGAACTCGGCCACACACGGTGCACACCAGGTGGCCCAAAAATTCACGAGGCGGAACTTGCCCGAGTCATTACGTCGCAGCCCCTCGAGCGCCTCGGCATTCGCGGGAGTCAGGGTCACCGTCAGGGCAAGGCCACGAGCCTCCAGCCTTCGAGTCCGAGTCCGATGTCCCTCTCGACGAATTCCCAGATAACCACCTTCTTGTTCTTCAGAAACGCCATACGGCCGGCGAGTTCACGGCGCACCAGCGTGGACCCTCCGCCGTCGCTGACCAACGCCATCACCGGCTGTTTGAGTTCCCTGGCCAGGTGCGCGATGAAACCCGCGGCGCCTGGTTCGTCGTATTGGTAGATCCGCGCGAAGCTGTCGCCCAGCAGGAGGATCTCCGCGTCCGGGGACTCCTGGTAGGGCTCCCCGCTCTCGCGGCGGACCACCTGGACACACGGGACGGATTCGGGAGTCATGCGGCGCTCGATCAGCGGCACTTGCATCATGCGCAGCACGTCGCCCAACCGCTGCACGGGCGCCGGCCTCTCGCTGTAGTCGACCAAGCCGGGCCGCACCCACCCGAGCTCCAGCAGACGCCGGGCTGCCAACCGGGCCGCCAACCCGACCCCGGCCGGCGACCAGTGGGTGTCCTGCGCCAGATACAGGGGGGCTTGGGAGTCCGAACCGGCCTGCAGCCGCGCCAGGCGGAACCCCTCGAACAGGTCGATGACCTCCACGTTTGCGGCGCGGAGTCGATCCAGCACGTCCCGGGTGCGTGGTGCCAGCACGCCTCGCGAGGACGCGGCGCGCGACGTCAACCGGTCCGGATAAACGCTCTCCTTGTTCGGCACCGGCATGACCACGAGTCGGATGCCGCGCGCCGCGAGTTGATCACGAAAATCCACGATGGCCGGGAGCGGATCGTTCGTGGCGTCCGTCGCCTTCGCCCGCTCGGGCCTGGCCAGCATGTAACTCAAACCGGGCTTGTAGAAATACCATCCCCCTGTTCCGACGACCGCCTTTCCTCCGCCGTCCCTCAGCCACTCGAACTGGGCGAACTGGATCCAGGGGCGGCTGGCTTGCGCGGCCCAGTTGGCGGCTTCCAGGCGTCGCTCGTAGGCGCGCAGGTTGGCCGCGGTGGGGGGCTCACTGAACACCTCGAACGCCTGGACCCCCTCCTCCTGGCGGGCGTCGAGCAGCACCTGGGCCAAGGGCACGCCCCCGATGATACC
>JBBQML010000774.1:0-2922 GCA_038328885.1 Verrucomicrobiota bacterium
GCCGGTGCTGCCCGCCTGGCCCGCGCGATGCTCAAGGACTTGGGCGCCGCGGCCGCGGCCGGGGCCTCTTCGTCCGGGCCCAAGGACGCCTCGAAGCCACCGCCCCGGGCCATCCCAACCTCGTCTGCGCTGTCCCCCACCGAGGAACGCAACCCTCGCTCGCACGACCTCGACCGCCTCGGTGCGCGGGCGGCGATCGAGCTGTTCCTCTCCGAGGACCAGCGCCTGCCGGGTGCCTTGAGGGCCGAGATTGCGCCGCTCACCCGGGCCCTGGGTCTCGTCAGCCGCGCCCTGCAATCGGGCGGTCGGCTGTTCTACGTCGGGGCGGGAACCAGTGGCCGGCTGGGAGTGCTCGACGCCAGTGAATGCCCACCGACCTTCCGCACCCCGCCCGAACTGGTTCAGGGGATCATTGCCGGCGGGCAGACCGCCGTCTTCCGATCGGTTGAGGGTGCAGAGGACGACTTCGAGGGCGGCGCCGCCGCGATCGACTTCCGCGGCATCACGGCGCGGGACGTGGTGGTTGGGATTGCCGCCAGCGGTCGCACGCCGTTTGTTTGGGGCGCCCTCAGCGCCACCCGGTCGCGGGGCGCCCGGACCGTGCTGATCTGCTTCAATCCCCACCTTCGATTCGCGGGGGGGCAACGTCCCGACGTGGTCATCGCCCCGAGAATCGGCCCGGAGCTCCTCACGGGCTCCACGCGGCTCAAGGCCGGCACGGCGACCAAGATGATCCTCAACCTCCTCACCACGCTGAGCATGGTCCGGCTCGGGAAGGTCTCGGGGAACCTGATGATCGATCTCAATCCCGCGAATTGGAAGCTGCGCGACCGCGCCGTGCGCATCCTCCGCGAGCTCCGACCGATGGACGAGGCCAGCGCGCGCGAAGCCTTGGAGCGCTCCGGTTGGGTGGTGAAGGACGCCCTCGCAGGCTTCGGGTCTGCCTTCAGGCCCCGCTCCAGGACCCGGGCCCAATAGCTCGCGGACGAACCGGCAAGGTTGCGGAACGGCTGACGGCGAGGAGGATGCGATTGACTTGATCCACCCGGAAACCGAGCCTCGACAGCGTAGAATCTGCAGGATCAAACACATAACCAAGACGCCGAGCTCATCTCGTCCATGACCTCGCCGGACCGCTGGCCGGCATCCAGGGCTGCCTGGAAATGCTCGCCCGCGGCAGACGCGACCCCAAGGAAACGGAGTTCGTCGGAATGGGCCTCCTCCAGGTCGGACGTCAGCAGCGGCTGATCGGGGACCTCCTCGACGTCTTCGCCGCGGAGATCAGCTCCCTCGAGCACCAGGACACCGACCCCGCCGAGGCCCCCGACCTTCTCCAGTGCGTGGCCGAGGTGCTGGAAGGTCTGCGCCCGGCGTTCCTCGTCAAGAAGGTCGCCCTGCGCTCGAACGTGCCCGACGGCCAGTCGTCCCCCTGGCGGGTGATCGCCGAGAAATCGCGGCTCGAACGAGTCCTCTACAATCTGCTCGAGAACGCCCTGCGTTTCGCTCCCCCCCGATCCGCGGTCGCCGTGCAACTCGGCGACGAGGATTCATGGTTCTGCGCCACCGTCGCGGATGAGGGGCCGGGGGTGGCGAAGGAAATCCTGCCCCACCTCTTCCAGCGGTTCGTCACCACCGGCCGACAGCGTGGAAAATCCGGGCTCGGGCTGTTCTTCTGCCGGGTGACCCTCGAACGCTGGGGTGGAGCGATCGCTTGTGAGCCGGCAACGGGGGAGGGCGCCTGTTTCCGAATCCGCCTGAGGAAGACGTCTGCCGCGGGCACCACGGGAGGGTCGCCCTGACTGGATGAAGGCCGGTTCGTCGGGGAGGTTCCGCTGTTGCGGAGGTTCCGCTTGTCGCATCCTACGTCGCGCCCTACGTTGAATCCCCCACCCGGCCCATGAACCCAAACGTCCGCTTGCTGGTGGTGGATGACGACCCGGTCCTGCTGCGCTCGACCCGCCATGCACTCAACGCGGCGGGTTACGAAGTGGAGGGGGCCTCCTCGGCCGCGGAGTGCCTGCGGTTGGCCGAGGCGTGGCATCCCGACCTGATCCTGTTGGACGTCGTACTGCCGGACGGCAGCGGGGTGGAGGTCTGCAGGAAGCTCAAGGCAACGGCAGGAACCTCCGACATTTTCGTGGTCCTGATTTCCGGCTTTCAGACGTCGTCCGGGCACCAGGTTGACGGCCTGGAGGCCGGCGCAGACGCGTATGTCGTCCGACCCGTGGAAGGCCGCGAGCTGCTGGCCAGGATCCAGGCCCTGCTCCGCCTTCAGCACGCCCAGTCCCTGCTCCGGTTGGCGCGTCAGGAACTGGAACAGCGGGTCGCTGAGCGCACGGCAGAGCTGTCCAACACGAACCTGCAACTCAGGGAGGAGATCGCCGAACGCAGGCAGCTCGAGACCCGGTACCTTCGAGCCCAGAAACTGGAGGCGGTCGGACAACTCGCCGCCGGGCTCGCCCACGACTTCAACAACCTCCTGACGATCATCGTCTGCAACAACTCGATGCTGCTCACGGACGACCGGATTCCCGCCGACCTGCGCCGGCATCTGCACAGCATCGCGCTGGGGGCCGATCGGGCGGCCGGCCTGACGAAGCGATTGCTCTTGTTCAGCCGCCACCAGGTGATCCAGCCGGGCCTGCTCGACCTGAACGGAATCGTGGAACGTCTCGCCCACCTCCTCCGCAGCGCCCTGGGCGAACACATCTCGCTGCAGTTCCGGCTCGCAGCCGACCTGCCGCAGATTTCAGCGGACCCCGACATGATCGAGCAGACCATCCTCAACCTCTCCGTGAACGCCCGCGACGCGATGCCCAACGGGGGGATACTGCTCCTCGAAACCGGGACACGGGTACCCGGCCCCCCCCCAGATGCCGAGGTCCCTGACGTTCCCCCCGGGACCTACGTCTGCCTTACGGT
>JBBQML010000775.1:0-2922 GCA_038328885.1 Verrucomicrobiota bacterium
GATCACGCCTGGATCGTTGAGGTGCCAGTGACGGCGAGGGATCTCCGGTTCCATATTGGAGCGCCTCTGACCCCAACCCGCCCCGGTGATCTCGTCGGTGTAGCCGTAGTTTCCGAACTCCATCACGAAGTTGATTCGCACCCCCTGGTTGCCGTCGTCGTCGTTGTCGGACTGCCAGAGTGAGCCGAAGGAATCGACGGCGACCTCGTAGTTGTTACGGAAGTTCCAGCCGAGGGTTTCGACGCCGGATCCGTCGGGCTGCGCGCGGAAGAGCATGCCCTGCCGGTAGGGTTGGCCGTTGGCGGTGATGACCCGCCCGGAGAGGTCCTTGATCGGGCGGCCGGTGGCGTCGTTGAGCCCCTTGCCTTCGTTGCCGAAGTTGAAATACAGACGGCCGTCCGGCCCGAACACGAAGGCGTGCATGCCGTGGTCGTGCTCCACGCCCTGGATCCCCGTGTAGAGCTTCCTCGGCGGGCCGTCCGCCTGGTCGTCACCGTTGGCATCCTCGAAGACGAGGACGTTGGGGGAGCAGGAGACGATGACCCGGCTGCCGAGCACGCAGATGCCCAGGGCGGCGTTGACGTCGTTGCCCTGGTAGAACGTCTTGTCGACATCCGCCACGCCGTCACCGTCGGTGTCCTCCAGGATGACGATCCGGTCGCCGGCGGGTTGCAGCTTTCCCCACTTCTGCCAGGTGCGGTAGTTCACGCCCTCGGTGCACCACACGCGGCCCCGGGCATCGATGTCGATGTTGGTCGGGTTGCGGACCATGGGGTCGGCGGCGAACAGGGTGACCTCGAGGCCCTCGGCCACCTGCATCTTCTCGAGTTGCTGGAGTGCGGCGGCGCGGCCGGAGCGCTCCTGGGCGAACGAGGTTCCGGCGGATCCCAGCGCCAGGGCGAGGGAGGTGGAGGTGATCAGGGGGGAAAGGCTGATGGACTTCATGAGGGTGGGGGCGTCGGGGCGGGCGGGTTGGGGCGATGTCCGCGTCGTCGGTGGGGAACGGCGCGGGACTGTAGCGGCGCGGCCGGGCGTGCCAATTTTTTTCCCACCCGGGACGCGCCGGGGGAGGAGCCTGGCGAGGCGTCGTCGTGATGGAACCCGACGACCGGCGGTGGTGGGGGTTTCGAGCGGGGTTGGGGTGTCCGCCCTACCCCGAATCCGCGCCTTCGGAACCGGCCTCGGCCCCGGTCTCGGCGTCGCCCAGACCGGTGACGCCGGTGATGCGACCTTCGCTGCGGGACCACACCTGCAACGAGGCGAACCGGTCCTTGCGAGCCTGGCGGTAGGCGGCCGGGTGCTGACGCTTGGGCAGGGGGTGTTCCCGCACCCCCTCCGGCGCGCAGGCCAGGACGCGGAGTTCGGCCTTGTAGACCCGGGGGCGTCCGAGTGTGCGTACGGTGTCGGCGGGGAGGGGGGTGGGAGGGTTTCGGTCGAGGACCAGGTAGCTCACCGGGAGGCTGCGGAGGTCGATCTGGAGCAGGTTCGCGAAGCGCCCCCAGAACGGATCGGTGAAGACCCCGCCCGGGGGGCGCGCGAAATGGTGACACCAATGAGGTTCGTTGCCCGCGGCCAGGATGCCGCAGGGACCGCGGTGCGGGCAGGGGGCGACCGGGTGGAACTGGTCCCGCAGCCGTTCGCGCACGGCGATGAGCGCGAGGCTCGCCGCGTAAGTGCCGGGTTCCACCCAGAGAATGGACGTGGCGGCCCGCAGTTCTTCGAGGAGCGCCTCGGTCTGCACGGGGGCGAGTTCGGTCAGGAGGTGACTGAGGAGGACGACGCGCGCCGGGGCCGGGGTGCCGCCGGGCGGGGGGGGCTCGGGCGCGCCCCGGAGCACACGGAGACCTGGAAAGCGTTGGCCGGCCCGCCGCGCGGCATAGGCCAGGGCAAGCGCGGATCGATCCACCAGGCGCAGGGCGGTGGTCCGGGTGCTCCCGAAGTGGTCGAGGAAGGCCCGTCCGGCGACGCCCGAACCGCAGCCCCAGTCCACGAGTTCGCCGGGAGGCGGCGTCCAACCACGGCGGGCGAGGTCCGCCAGCACAAAGTCCCACTTCCAGCCGATCCGCTGCGCGAAGGTGGCGTCGTAGCTGGCCAGATCCCTCTCGGACTCCCAGTAATCGGTGGCCCCGGCGGTGCCTTTCAGGAACGCGTCGCGGAGCCTTTCCAGCGCCTGCCAGTCGATGACCGGATCGCTCACGTTCATCGCGCGAGGAGGGAATCGAGCGCGTGTCCGCGGAGGCCGAAGAACCGCTGAAGAGCCAGGATGCGGTCCCGTGCGGCGGCGTCCTGGAACGGGGCGCCGGTGCGGATGCCGGCCAGGAGGAGGTTCTTCGGCGTGTGCTCCGAGTCGACGAACTCGACCGCTTTGACCCGGTAACCCGCCCATTCGAGGTGCAAGGCCCGGAGCGCGTCGGTCAGCCAGTCCGCCAGTCGACCAGCAAACAGCCCATGCTCCAGCACCCGGGTGAACGGTTCGGGCCGGCCGAGTTGCGGTCGGAGCTCCTGCTGGCAGCAGGGGGCCACGACGAGGAGACGGCAGCCGAGTTCGACACCCCGCCGGATGGCGTCGTCCGTGGCGGTGTTGCAGGCATGCAACGCGATCAGGCCGTCCAGGGCGGGGACCGGGGTGTCGGCGATGGTGCCAGCCACAAAGGACAGGCCGGGAAGTTGGAGTCGCTGGGCGATGGCCCGGGGTTCCTCCAGTAGTGAGGCGCGGGATTCGACGCCGGTGACCGTGATCTCGAGGCCGCGTTGTCGTCGGAGCAGATGCCAGGCGGCGAAGGTGAGGTACCCCCGTCCGCAGCCCATGTCGGCGAGCTGCAGGGCGCTTCCGGGTGCCCATCCACAGTCGTCGACCAGGTGGCCGAGGATCTCGGCGTAGCGCACGATCTGGCGGTACTTGTCCGCGCGGCTGGGAAATAC
>JBBQML010000776.1:0-2918 GCA_038328885.1 Verrucomicrobiota bacterium
GAGGGCGTGGAGAACTGTGTTCGTCTTGAACTGGTTTTGCGTTCGCCAGAACTCAAACGCCTTGGCTTGAGCCAGCACGACGCCCCCACCGCGGTGCGGCGACCGCGCGAGACCGGCGATGGCCGGGTGGTGTTCCTCGCGGCCGGAGGGGGGGCTTCCATGTTGGCCGGACGCATCGAGCAGGTCAGCGCGGCGCGCCCGTTCCAGAGCCGATCGGTGACGTTTCCCCAGTTGGCCGCCACCTGCCGCGCCGTGGAACCCGGGCCCGCGGGCGACCTGCTCGTCACGCTCAGGGAGCCGGGCCTCCCCACTTGGGCCGTGTACTGCCTGGACCCCGGAGCACCCAGCGCCGGGTCGCCGCTCTTTGATGATCCGGGTTGGGACGACGTCGAAGCGGTTCCCGCAGTCCGCCCGGTGCGGCCGATGGGCCGTCCGTCCTCGGTGGACCCGAGCCGGAAGGACGGCCTGCTGCTCTGCCTGAACGCGAACCACACCGACCGGCGGGCCGCGGCCCCCACCGGGACGACCGGCCGCGTGGTGCGGGTCTTCCGATGCCCGCCCGAGCGACCGGCGGAGTTGCTCGGCGAAACGCCGCTGCACCTGGACGGATCCTTCCTTGTCCGGGTGCCTTCCGAGACGGCGTTGGCATTCGAGATTCTCGATGAGGAGCATCGTGTCCTGCGTCGGTGTCCTCCGGCCGTGTGGGTCCGTCCAGGGGAGAATAGATCGTGCATCGGCTGCCATGAACCGCACAACCGCGCGCCGAACAACGGGCGTCCGCTGGCGGTGCGCCAACCCCCGGTCCGTCTGCGATCGGCAGCCGTTCCGGGGCCGAAGCCTTCGTCCGTCCATTCCACCCCATGAAGCGCCTCGCCGGCATTCTCCTCGCCCTGCTCGTCGGCGTCATCGTGATCGCGACGGTGGCCTGGCAGTTCGTGGATGTGCCGACGCGGCAGCGGGTGCGGGTGCGCGGGCTCGACCTGGTGCGGGCGATGGGCCTTGGGTTGCCCGCCAAGGACCTGGCCCACCTCCGGGAACGCTCAGGTCTGAAGGACGTCTCGAATGTCAGTTGCCGTAATTGCCATGGCGAGACGACCAATGCATTGGCCTGGGCGCAGTCCCGACCCCGGCATCCCTCTCCCGCAGGACTGGCCGTTGGCCAGGATGGCACCCGCGCCTATGCGGCGCTGCCTGACGTCGACGAGGTGATCGAAGCGGATCTCGAGACCCGGCAGGTCCTTCGTCGTGTCCGGGTGACGGGAGGGCCCACGGGCCTGGCGCTGACACCGGACGGCACCGCGCTCCTGGTGACTTGCCGCCGCGGCGATCGGGTGGCGCGGCTCGAGCTTTCGGGGTTCACCGAGGTGGAGAGCCTCCACGTCGGCATGGGGCCCGTGGGCATCGCCTGCCAGGCGGGCCCGGGGGGCGTGCGGGCGGTCGTGGCCAACACCCTCTCGGACAACGCCTCCTTGCTCTCGCTCTCGCCCCTGCAGGAACTGGCCCGTCTCTCCACCGGGCGCGAGCCGTATGGCGTGGGGTTCGCCCCGGACGGCCGGCGCGCCTACATCGTGAGCCGGCTCGCGGTGATGCCCGGAATGGACCGCCCCCCGGCCGCCGAACTCAGCGTCATCGACGTCCTTCGCGGCCGAGCCATCAGCCGGCCTCCGCTGGAGTCGGCGCATCTCTCGGAAGCCGTGGTTGCCGTGCCCGGCCGTCCGTGGGTGCTCGCTCCGCTGGTGCGGGTGCGCAACCTGGTTCCCATCACCCAGGTCGCCCGCGGTTGGGTGATGTCGGGGGGATTGGCCGTGGCCGACCCGGAAGGGCAGGGCGTTGTCCAGGTTCCGACGGACGAGGCAAACCGATACTTCGCGGATCCGGCGGGTCTGGTGGTGGACCCTGAGGGGCGTCGGGCCTACCTGGCCTCGGCAGGCAGTGATGCGATCAGTGTCGTAGACCTCGAACGCCTCGCACAATGGCTGGCGCAGGCGGATGCGGAGACGCTGCGGGAGGCGATCCATGACCTCGAACTCGCCGCGCAGTATGTGGTGGCGCGCATTCCCACCCGGCGCAATCCCCGGCAACTGGCGCTCACCCCGGACGGCTCCCGCCTTCTCGTGGCCGAGTACCTGGAGGACTCGATCCTGGTGGTTGATACCCGAACGCTGGCCCCGCTGGGCCGAATCGTGCTCGGAGACGGCGGCGGTGATGACCCGATCCGGCGGGGGGAACGGATGTTCACCTGGGCCGGTAAAACCTTCCAGGGCCAGTTCTCCTGCCGGTCCTGCCATCCGGACGGGCACGTCGATGGGCTCAACTACGACTTCGACGGCGACGGGGTGGGGGACAACCTCCTCGACAACCGTTCGCTGCAGGGTCTGGCGGGCACGTGGCCCTTCAAGTGGAACGGGAAGAATCCGAGCCTGAAGGTCCAGTGTGGCCCGCGCTTCGCCAAGGTGCTGATGCGCACCGATCCGTTCGATGGCGAGCAACTCGAGGACCTCACCCGGTTTGTGGAGTCGATGCCGCCGGCGCGTGTCCGCCACGCCCTCGATACCGAGTGGACGCCGGTGCGGGAGCGAGGTCGGCGGCTCTTCTTCGCCGAGCAAACGCCCAACGGGAAGCCCATCCCGGTGGAGCGCCGTTGCTCGACCTGCCACCCTCCTCCGTTGTACACCAACCGGGCCATGACCGCGGTCGGCACGAAAGGACCGCTCGATGAGACCGATCTCTTCGACACGCCGCACTTGCTCGGGGTGGCCGCCTCTGCGCCGTACCTCCACGACGGCCGCGCAAAGTCCCTGGAGGAGCTCTGGACACTTTACCAGACGAACGACCTCCACGGCGTCAGCAGCTACATGTCCAAGCAGGAGCTCAACGAACTCGTGGAATTCCTGAAGACCCTCTGATCCCTCCACCCC
>JBBQML010000777.1:0-2914 GCA_038328885.1 Verrucomicrobiota bacterium
CGGCGCCAATCACCTCGACCCGGTGTGCGGCGTCTTCGTGCTCCACGGCGAAGGGGTGGACCTCGTCCGAAACCGGATCGTCAACAACGGCGCCCGCACCGCCGAACCGACGAGCGACGCACGTCGTGGTCAACGCGGCGGGGTCGTGATTCGCTATGCCATGCCCCCGACCGTTTCGATTCCGGTCGGACGCCTCCTGGCGCCCATGCAGAACGGCGTCCCCGCGGCCCGTTTGCACGACAACATCGTGTCCGTGCCGCTCGGCCGGGCTCTCGTCCTGGGCGGCGTGGGGCCGATGTCGATCGTCGCCAACCAACTCACCTCCCAGGGCGTCGCCCCCCTCTCCATTGACGTCGCCGGCTTCCTCGCCGCCACCGTCCAGATCCTGAACCTCGGCGTCTCCAACGAGTTCTATCTGCAATTGTTCCTGTTCGCCGCCCTCGCCCAGGCGAACGCCCCGCAACTCACAACCGCAAACATTGCCAACGCTCAGCAGGCCGGACGGCCCGGAATCGACGACGCAACCCTCGGACGCCTGCTCGCCAACGGCCAGGTCCTGTTCAACGACAACCAGGTCAACCTCGACCTGCTCGCCAGCGGACTCTCCCTGGCCTACACTTCCGTGCTCATCCTCTCCCTCGACGACGTGGGCTTCGATGGCAACCAATGCGAGGCCAATCTCTTCGACGACTTCCTCCTCACGAACACCCTGATCGTCGCCCTCTCCCAGCGCGCCACGGACAACCGGTGGAAGGAAGGACTCCTCAATATCACCTCGTGGATGTCCGCCTTCACCCTCACCTTCCTGATGAACACCACCACCGACAATCAGGGCACTCATTGCATCATCGCCCGCGGACTCCCCTCCCATATCGTCGATGAACACAACATCGTCCTGCTCCACGGCGTCCTCGGTGAAAACGAGGGATTCTGCGACGGCTTCAACGAATTTCTGCCGTCCCTGCGGAAGGGACGCGGCTGAACCCACCCTCACTGTCCGCCGACACGCCTCACCGCCATGAAAGACGCAAACTTCACCAACCGCCAACGGATGCCGCTCAAGGACGTCATGGCATCGATCGAGGGTGCTCTGCCCGGCCTCGATGCCGCCAGGGCCCAGGGCTTCTCTCAACTCGGCCAGTTGCGGACCGCCAAATCCCGTTCGCTGGCACGCGAACAGAGGCTCCTCGCCCGCAAACAGGGCGCCGACCACCCGCGCATCGCCACCGCCGCCCAGAGACTCGCGGTCAATGAACAGTTCCGGCGCGACATCGCCGTCGCCCGGGAGGCCGCCGAAACGCCGCTGCCCGCAACCGACGCAAACCGGTTCGTCATCCACGGCTTCGTTCGGCGACGCAAGGATCAGGTCGGCATCCACGGTCTCACCCTCGCGCTCTGCGATGCCAAGGGCCAATGGGTCCGCGAAATCGGCTACGCCTGCACCGACGTTCGAGGTTATTTCGCCATTTCCATCGACCTCTCGGACAAGCCCCAAGACAACCCTCCCGCCGGAGGTTCCAACCCGAAACCCGACCTCGCGGGGGCCTCCACAGGGACCATTGCGCCCCTTCTCGTCTCCACCGGATCCTCGCGCGCCTCCCGCGCCGATGTCCGCGCCTCCCTCGTCCTGCGGGTCTTCGACCGCGAAGGCCGCGTCTTGCACACCGAGAAGTCCCCCGTCCTTGTCCGCGCCGGGACCATGGACTATCGCGTGGTCTACCTCGACGACGCGGCAGCCGCGTGCGGTTGCAACCCGCCGCCGTCGGAGTCCGGCGGGAAGCCGGAACCTCAGGGCCCGGTGGCCGAGCCGAAGCCGGTCCCCACCCGGCCCCCTTCCACGGATAAACCCGCCGAACCGGCAAAGCCCGACCCCCAGGTCGGCCGCGTCAACTCGATTCCCCAGCCCACGGCCGAGGAATTGAAGAATGCTGCCGACGTTCCCCCCAAACGACCCACCCCGGACAAGGTGCCCGTTACCGGGACCACCGGCCCCGCTAACAAACCCGACAACGCGCAAGGCGGGCCGACCGAAGTCCCGACGGCAACCGTGGCTCGGCCCGCAGCCCCCGCGAAGCAAGCGAAAGCGAAGGGTTCGCATCCGGCGGGCGCACCCGCCCAACCCACAATTCCGAAGGCTTCCGCTGCCAAGCCGTCCACCCGCGCCCCGGCAAAAAAGAAGCGGCCTTAAACGACCCAATTTCGGCGACGCCCCCATTCATGGCCGCGACCCATGCAACCGCCGTTGAAGCAGTGCCAGTGGCGCGACGCCGCAGTCACGAGCCCGCCCGCGCCCCGATCATCGCGCCCCCGGTCCCCAGCCCGTCCGGCTTTCGGGCGAACACTCCGGATGCGGCAAGTCCACGCGCGTCACAAGTCCGGAGTCCATGCGCGTGTGGCGGCTCTTGTCCGCGCTGTCAGGGTCAGACCACCGACCCGGAACTTCCTCGCTCGCGCGGAACTGGAGGGCGATCCGTCGCCGAGGAGCCAGACGGAACACAGGCGCAGGCGCGGACGAAGGGGGACTTCGGTCTAAGCCACGGCTTGGAACCGAACCCGGTTCCAAATCCTGGTCCGGGTGTGGTTCCTTCCGGTTCCGGCGCCGGTCGTGGATTTGGAGAAAGCGAGGGAGGGAGCGAAGCGGAACCGCCCGTTGAGAGCCCGACTGTTGTTGAAATGCCACCTGCGGCCGAGCCCGGACTGGAAGCACCCGCCCTCGGAGAGCCCGCCGTGGCGTCGCCCACCGGCGCGGCCGCGCCGGCCCAATCGCCACCTCCCCCGCCCCCGGCCGTCTCGGCCTTGACGGTCAACATTGGAGACCGGGGGCGCACCCGCGCCCACGTCCCGGCGTGCGGAGCCCAACCGGCCATCCAATTCACGGCCGGCCCCACCAGTGCGGCCCCGATCACCTGGAATC
>JBBQML010000778.1:0-2908 GCA_038328885.1 Verrucomicrobiota bacterium
GAGGTCAGACCGCAAGAGGTCGCGTCCGTCCACGGTCACCGTACCGCGGCGGACATGGACGGGGCTGGTGGCGAGGAGGGCCGGCCAGGCTCGGTTCATTTCCGCGTGACCGTACAGGATCACGCCACGGTCGGGGTGAGCCGCAGGATCGAAGGCGGTGTCGGGAAGCACGTCTATCGAACCATTGCCCCGGTACCAGAACGATTCGGCGTCGAAGCGCGCCCTGGCCAGAGCTCAGGCATTCTCGTCGGGGGTGCCGCCAGTCGCGTAGACGAAGATCATGCGGTGGCGGAAGGCTTCGCGGAACAAGCCATAGTCGGCCAGGGTCCCATTGGGCTTCCACCGTCGTGGGCTCGAGCATCCGTTCCTGCCCCTCGATGCCGAGCCAATGCGAGCGGGAGGACACGCCGGGATTGACGGTGACGAAGCGGAGCTTCCGCAGTTCGGTCGGCCCGGGCACCCGGTGGCGGGCGAAGAAGTCGAACATCGGCGGCCAATCCACGCACTCCGAACCCGGTTCCTCCGAATTGCCCCACCAATGGCCGGCCCCCGGCTGCTCGTGCCAGTCGAGGTCACGTAGGCCATCGAATGCCCGGTCGCGTTGAGGATCAGGATTCGGGCCGTCGGCAGGACCGGGGTGAAGCAGGCGTAGCCACCGCGGATCGCCTGGGCGGGGAACCAGCCGTCGTCGCCGGCCACGGCGTGGGACCACGGGCGGGTGCGGTCGCCGGGACCGGTCACGACGTCCCCGACGGCCGGCACGCGCCAGGTGCCGGCGACGACCTGCGCCTCGACGGGGTCGGGGACGATGGTATTGCGCGGGGTGCGTCCGCCGCCGCCGAGCACCAGGGCTTCGCGCAGGACCATGTCGGCGGCCACCGCGCGCGAGGGCGCGGTGTTGGCGCCCCCCAGCAGGACCAGACACGCCACCCCAGCCGTCCATCGACGAGCCAGGGACCGCCACGACCGGGATTCCATCGCCGGAGCCTCGCCGGAGCGCCACCTCGCCGCAATCTCGACGCACGAAGAGACGGGGGATTGGCGAACTGGTGATTTCCCTTTCCCAATGGAGAGCGCCGTGGGCGCTCCACGGTTCCCGCTCCACGGTTCCCGCTCCCCGCTCCCCGCTCCCCACTCCCCGCTCCCCACTCCCCACTCCCCACTCCCGACGCCGAAGCCCCCATCGGTCCTTGCTCCGACGCGCATCACTGGCCTTCCCTATCCCGCGTGGAAACCGCCGCTGTCGTCCCGCCCCTTCGCCACCCGCGCGGGCTCTACACGCTCTTCTTCACCGAGATGTGGGAGCGGCTGAGCTACTACGGGATGCGGGCGTTGCTGGTGTTGTTCATGGTGGACAGCGTGGCGACGGGTGGACTGGGACTGACCGATGAAGTGGCCACGGCGATATACGGGCTCTACACCGCGGGGGTGTACCTGGCGGCGTTGCCGGGGGGCTGGCTCGCGGACCGCCTGCTCGGAGCGCAGCGGGCGGTGTGGTATGGCGGGGTGCTGATTGCCGCCGGGCATTTCACCCTCGCGCTGCCGCACCCCGCCTGCTTCTTCATCGGTCTGCTGCTGGTGGTGCTGGGGACCGGGTTGCTCAAGCCGAACATCAGCACGCTGGTGGGCCAACTGTACCCCGAGGGCGGAGCCCGGCGGGATGCCGGGTTCACCCTGTTCTACCTCGGGATCAACCTTGGCGCGGCGCTGGGCCCGCTGGTGTGCAGCTCGCTCGGCGAGAAACTGAACTGGCACTATGGCTTTGTCGCCGCCGGCGTGGGGATGCTCTTCGGGCTGCTTCAATTCCGCTACACGCGCCACCACCTGGGCGAGTGCGGGCTCGTGGCCCCGGCGCGACGTCCGAATGCGCGGCCCGAATGGATGGTGGTCGCGGGGGTGCTGGGCTTGTTGATCCTTCTCGTGGGGCTGCTCCTCGCCGGCGTGGTGCACCTCGATCCCGTCTGGCTCGCCCGGCGCACCACCGTCCTGATCGTGGGCCTGGCGGTCGCGTGGTTCGCCTGGGCTTTCCTATTCGCGGGTCTCACTCGCGAAGAGAGCGCCCGCCTGGCCCTCATCGCGGTGCTGTTCCTGGCCTCGGCGATGTTCTGGTCGGGGTTCGAACAGGCGGGCTCGTCGTTGAATCTCTTCGCCGAGCGCCACACCCAGCGGATGCTGGCGGGCTTCGAGATCCCCACCGGCTGGTTCCAGTCGTTGAACGCGGGGTTCGTGATCCTGTTTGCCCCGGCGGTCGCGGCGTTATGGCTGGCGCTGGACCGGCGGGGGATTGCGCTGCCGCTGGTGGGGAAATTCGCCGCCGGACTGCTCCTGCTGGCCGCCGGGTTCCTGGTGGTCGCCGTCGCCTCCCGCGCCGCACTGAGGAGCGGCCCGGTCTGGCCGACCTGGCTCATCGCGACCTACCTCCTCCACACGTGGGGGGAGCTCCTGTTGAGTCCGGTCGGGCTGAGTTCCGTGACGAAGCTCGCGCCGGCCCGGCTGGCCGGGCAGATGATGGGGATCTGGTTCCTGGCCACCTCGCTGGGCAACCTGCTGGCTGGCCTCTTCGCCGGGGAGGTCAGTGGCGACAACACGGCCGCCATGCCCCTGCGATTCCTGCAGGTCGTACTGACCGCCGGGGGCGCCGGACTGTTGCTCCTGTTGCTGACCCGGCCACTCTCCCTCCTGGTCCGGGGTATCCGTTGAAGAAGGCTGGGAGCCGCCCCCAAACGTGGCAAAGGAACCCCGAAAAGCCAATGAATGCGCCGTGTCACCCTCCTCTCTACCCACAGAAAATCATTCTAGACATATCGCCCCCGGTGCGGCAGGGTCCGTCGCGTGCTCGATGCGGTACGCATTAGTGGACGCTGGGTCTGCCGCCATGTGCTGGATCGGCTGACAGCGCGCTCGACCG
>JBBQML010000779.1:0-2901 GCA_038328885.1 Verrucomicrobiota bacterium
GATTGACCTCGAGGACGCCGTGCAACGCCTGGGGTTACCGCGCGAGGTGATCGAGCGGATGCTCCTTCAATTCGCGCAGAACCAGGCTCCCCTCGTCGGGAGGCTGCGGGCGGCGATAGCGGCCGGCGATCACGATGGAGCGAGGCAACTGGCCCATTCGCTCGCAGGCTCGGCGGGGAACCTCTCGGCGCATGAACTGCGCCGGCACGCCAAGACGGTCGAACTGGCCTTGAAGTTCGGTCAGGGCAACCTCGAGTCCATGCAGGCCGACCTCGAACGCGAGGCGGGGCGGGTCTTCAGCGGGCTTGCGGCTTTGGTGGATCTGCGGGCCGGGGCCCTCTCCCCGATCCAGCCCGCCACGGCCGGGTCGGTTGATGCGATGGCATCAGGCCCCACCGGCGCCCCGGTCGACAGCGCGTCCACCGCCTCGACCGTCACCTCCTCCCTCGCGTTCGCCGAAGCGGCGCGAGGGTTGGCGGGCAGCCTCGAGGACGGTGACCTGGAAGCTATCCAGCGTGGCATGCAACGGGTCCAGACCGTCGGCGTTCCTGCGGTGGCGGTGTTGGAACTTCAGCGCGTGGAGGAGCTGATTGCGGGTTTCGAGCATGCCGAGGCAGCCGCAGTGGTCAGGAGCCTGGTGCAAAGGATCGCTCCCGGCTGACCCGAGGCGAGGGAGGCGCGACGCAGGTCCCGAACCGGACCGGGGCGTCAACCGCGGGTTGGAGCAAGGCGGGCCTGCCAGGCGGCCTCTGAGTGAACCAGAAACTCACGAAGTGGTGCATTGACCCGCTCTGGATCGTGCAACGTGACCGCGTGGGACGCCGCCGGCAGTTGGAGGTGGTGGGCCCCGGGAATCGCCTTGGCCAAGGCCACGCCGTACCGCGGGGCCGCGATCGGATCGAGGTCCGCGCTCAGGACCCACGTGGGGATCCCGGCAAGTTCACCGAGCCGGGCACTCGTGTCGTGCCGGCTGAGGGCCCTGACCTGACGGAGGATGATCGGAGGTTGGTCCGCCAGGTCCCGGCCCAGAATCGGCATCCAGTTTACGGCCAGGGCGTCCGGATCCTCCGAGGTGGCGCGGTCCGGCGGGAGCAACATCTCGAGGAACGCGCGGCGGCGCATGCGCCGGGTTCCCAAGCGCGTGCGTAGGGTCATCCAAAGCACCCACGGAGTGAGCCTCGCCGCGTCCTTGGCTCGGGCGAACGTGCAGATCAGTGAAAGGCTGCGGACACGCTGCGGGGCGTCCAAGGCCAGTTGCTGAGCAATGATGCCGCCCATGGAGTGGCCGACGACGTGGGCCGAGGCCCAACCGCATGCCTTGAGGAGTGCCAGGGCATCTGCGGCCATCGCCTCGATGCTGATCCTTCCGCGGCAGGGCCGGCTGCGGCCGATCCCGCGGTTGTCGAAGACGAGGGTTTCGAAACCGTCGGCGAGATCAGCGAGTTGGGGTTGCCACCCCGAGCCGGTCACGCCGACCCCCTGGATCAGGAGGATGGGGGCGCCGGAACCGGCTTGTTCGTAGTGCAGACTCGTGTCGGGGGTGTCGAGCGTGGGCATGCGGTGGCGTGGGTTGACGCGATGGGATCGTTGCGCAGGCCCGGTTCAAACTCCAGAGCGTTGCTCCGCGGGCGTGGGTCGGGGAGCCTCCACTTCCAGTGGAAGCGCTGCTGCTGCACGAGGACAAGCACCTGCTGGTGGTCCGGAAGCCGCCGGGCATCAACACCCATGCCGCGAGCCCGTTCGCCGGCGAGGGCATCTACGAATGGCTCCGTCGGCGCGAGCCGCGCTGGGCCGAGCTGGCGATCATGCAGCGCCTCGACAAGGAGACCTCCGGTGTTCTGCTGTTCTCCCTCACGCGCGAGGCGAACGTTTCCCTCGCGAAGCAGTTCGCCCGCCGCCGCGTCGCCAAGGAGTATCTCCTGCTCAGCGACCGGCGCCCGGCGGAGGACGACTTGATCGTCCGCTCCCGTATCCGCAAGGGCCGCGGAAAGTTCGAGAGCGTGGAGGACGAGGACGACTCCCTCGAGGCCGAGACCCGCTTCGTCGTCGTGGGGGGCGTGGCGGGGCGCTGGCAGATCCGCGCTGAACCCCGGACGGGTCGGACGCACCAGATCCGGATTCACGCCGCGGACCATGGTTTTCCGATCCTCGGTGATGGCCTTTATGGGGGCGCGCCGTTCGGTCGCCTGTGTTTGCACGCCCGAGCGCTGAGGCTGCGCCACCCGGCCACGAACCAGCCGTTGGTTTTCGTGGACGAGCCCGGTTTCGAGCGCCCGCCTGGCGAGGAACTGCGCTCGGCGGTGGTGGACGCCGCGACGACCGACGCGTTCCGCCTGATCCATGGGGCGGCCGATGGCCGGGCGGGCTGGTACGTGGAAGCGCTCGGGAAGTTCATGCTGGCGAGCACCGGTGACCCGGAGAGGGGCGTGCCGGAATGGTTGGAAGCCCTGTCGCGGCGGCGGCGTGCCGCGGGGGTGTACCTGCGGCAGTTGGACCGGCACGTGCGGGGAGCGGCTCCGGCGGAGCGGTCTCCGCAGCGGATCACGGGCGAAGAGGCCCCGGAGGAGTTCGAAGTGCGGGAGAACGGCCTGCGTTTCCGGCTCCGTTTCGGCGAGGGCTATTCTTGCGGCCTGTTCCTGGACCAACGCGACAACCGTCGGCGGTTGCTCACCAATTGGATCGGCCCGGGTTTCCCGGTGCGGGCCGGCGGGCTCAGCGGGGCGGAGGTGCTGAACGTGTTTGCGTACACCTGTGGCTTCTCGGTGGCGGCGGCTTCGGCCGGGGCCCGGACCACCAGCCTCGACCTTTCCCGCAAGTACCTGGAATGGGGGCGACGCAATTTCGGCGCCAACGGCCTTGATCCCACTGGTCACGAGTTCATCTACGGGGATGCCTTCGACT
>JBBQML010000780.1:0-2900 GCA_038328885.1 Verrucomicrobiota bacterium
AGGCGCCGGAGAACTTCACCCACTGGAGGGTGTCCGGCAGGTCCTGGGCGTTGCGGACATCCCGCACCCGCCATTCCTGCCAGTCGGACCCCGAGCGCGCGATGCCGTAGGCCAGCAACTGCCCGTCGTCGCTCACCGCCGAACCCGCCAACGCGATGGTGCCATCCGTCGACAACCGGTTGGGATCCAGCAGTTCGCTGAGTTCGCCGTCGACGGAACCGAGCGTGTAGAGCACCGACTGGTTCTGGAGGCCGTTGTTGCGCGAGACGAAATAGCGGCGGCCATGCCGCGAGGGGGTGCCCCAACGCTCGAAATCCCACAGGCGGGTCAGGCGGTTGGAAATCGAGGCGCGCTCGGCAATGGTCTCCAAATAGGCGAAGGTGACGGCGTTCTGCGCCTCCACCCAGGCCTTCGTCTCAGCCGCGTTGTCGTCCTCGAGCCACCGGTACGGGTCCGCCACCACGGTGCCGTGGTAGGTGTCGACGACGTTCTCCTGGCGGGTGGGTGGGGGGACGAAGGCGGAGCGTTTCAACGTGGGAGAAGTGCATGAGGCCGTGACGACGAGGAGCGTCGCGAGAGTCAGGCGCTGCAGCATCAGACGACCTTCTCCGGGTCGCGCCCCGCGGGTCAAAAGCAAACTCCGCAAACCTCCGCTGCGAGTCACCCCTCCAGACTTGCGTTCGCCGAATGCGGCAGTCGCGGCAGGTAGAGTTCGAACGTGGACCCAGCCCCGAGGTCGCTCGCGACCCCCAGGCAGCCGTGGTGCGCTTCCACCACCCGCTGGACGGAGGAAAGCCCCAACCCGGTCCCGCGTCCGGGTTCCTTGGTGGTGAAGAGGGGCTCAAACACCCGGTCGAGGTCCGCGGGCGGAATACCCGCCCCGGAGTCGGTGATCGCGATGAGCACATAGTCGCCCGGACGCCCCCCCTTGAGTCTCGACGCCTCGACGGCATCCAGGTCCACGTCGTCCACGGCGAAGGTGAGTTGCCCGCCCTCGGGCATGGCATCCCGGGCGTTCAGGCACAGATTCAGCAAGGCTTGCTGCAATTGGGACGCATTGCCACGGACGCGACCGACTCGCGGCGCCAGCAGGCTGGCGACCTGGATGTTCCGGGGAAAGGTCTCGCGCAACAGCGCCTCCAGTTCCCGAACCAGTTGCACGGGATCGAGCTCGGATACCCCGGCCGTTGCTCCCCGCAGGAACCGCAGGACTTGCTGCACCGTCTCGGCGCCCTGGCGGGTGTGCGACTCGACCATGGCGAGCAACCTGCCCGTCTCCGGGTCCTGCGGCTGTTGTTGCAACCATTGCAACCCGAGCAGCGCGGGCGCGAGACGGTTGTTCAGGTCGTGGGCCATGCCTCCCGCCAGCGAGCCAATGGCCTCCCACTTCTGCGCCTGGAGGAACTCCGCCTCCAGACGGTGCCGCTCCGTCACGTCCGAACCGATCATCAGGACCGCCTCCGGCCGGCCGGCCTCATCACGGATCAGGGTCCAGCGGCTCTCGTGGATGCGGACCTCGCCCGTGGTGGTGACTGTTCCAATCGTGCCGGCCCACTGGCCCGTCTCGAGCAATGTCGACCGCCGCGCTTCGAATTCCGGCCCGGGAAGCCCCCCCATCGGCCCCCCGCCGGGAGCGGGGACACCGAAATGACGTTGGCCGCTGGGGTTGGCGTAGGTGACCTGGCCCGCGAGATCCGTCACCAGGATCGAGTCGAGCGCCCGGTCCAGGAGCGCCGCCTGCCGTTCGATGCGTTGCTGGTCCGCCTTGCGCCTTGTCTCCAGGCGTCGTCGCTGCCGGTTCCAGTCGACGCCGTGATACACCACCCCAGCCCCCCAGGCGGCCGGCACCAGCACCCCGGACCCCACGACCCAGGGAAACCACCAGCCCCAGCGACCCGCCACCGCCGCGGTCGCGGCGGTTCCCAGGCCCACCAACAGGGCCGCAACCGTGCCGACGGGGATCCGGCAGCCCACGGCGATCCCGGCCAGTCCCGCCGCCAGGGCCACGGTTCCCCAAAGTTCCAGCCAAACCGGCGGGCGGTGCAGCATCTCGCCGCGCCGCCAGTTCACAAACTGCGTGGCGTGCACTTCCACGCCGGGCATGAACCCGGCCCCCTCCGCCCAGGGCGATCCCGGGTGGCGCAACTCGTCCCGTCGTTCCTGGAAAACCCCGACCCGCGGCAAGGCGCCGACAAAGACCACGCGATCGCGGAAGAGACCGTGGTCGAGGGCGCCCGGTTCGAGCACGCTGCGGTAGCTCACGTGCGGAAGCGCCAGCGGACGTCCGGCGTAGCGCAGCCACTCCCCACCACGGACCTCCCCGGGTAAACTCCCCGCTTCCACCTCCGGCCCGGCACCCCGGACCACCTCGAGGGCCCGCCAGCCCAGGGTCGGAAAGTCGAGGTCGCCCAATCGACGCACGGCTCGCCGCACCACGAAGTCCTCGTCCACGGCCAACTCGGCCGCCCCGACGCCGGCCGCGGCATCCCGGAGCACGGGCGTGGGTTGCAGCAACGACTGGAGTCCCACCGCAGGAACCTTCCCGGTCGCCTGGTCCGAGCGATGGCGTTCGGCACCCAGAATGACCTTCCCGTGCTCCCGCATGGCCAAGGCCAACTCCTGGTCCACCGCTGGATCCGGCCAAGGGCTGTCGAAGAGGACGTCGAACACCACCGCTCTCGCCCCCGCCTCGGTGAGCAACCGCAGCAACCGCGTGTGCAGTGTCCGGTCCCATCGACCGGCGGGATCCTGGCGCAGCGCCAGGTGGGATTCGATATCCAGGTAGATCAGGACGACCGGACTCCCGGCCACCCAACCCGGCGCCGGGCGCGCGAAGCGCTGGGTCAGGTCATAGCTGGCTCGCGTCAGTCCGGATCCCCACCCCCCCCCCCCCCCCCCAC
>JBBQML010000781.1:0-2881 GCA_038328885.1 Verrucomicrobiota bacterium
GCTCGAGGCGAATCTGGGCGAGGCCCAGGACCGAATCGACGGTTCGCCGGAGTGAGTTGAACCATCCGTCCGGCCTGGAATCGGGCCTGCTCATGGGGGTTACCGGCGCCCGAGCACGAGGCCGAAGAGCACACCCACTCCGAACGCCAGACCGATGGATTCATAGGGGTGCTGGCGGATGACGGAGTCGGCCTTCTTGGCCGCGGCCTTGGCTTGTTCGACGGTCTGTTCCTGGAGTTCGTCGCAGGTGACCTTGGTTCGTTCCAGGGCGGCGGTCAGGCGGGTACGGGCCTCCCGGGCCTTCTCGCTGACGTCGCCGGCGGTGGCCTTCAGCAGGTCCTCCGAGTCGCGGGCGAGCGTGCGAAGGTCCTCCAGCACCCGGTCCCGGGCGATGTGGCTGTGGGCGTCCTCGAGATTGGCGAAGTGTGTTTCCATGGTTTGATCCTTTTTGTTGGCTGCGCGGCGCTCGGGTTGCGGTCCCCGGGGTGGCGCCGGCGCTGATTTCCTTGTGCGTTCTGGGAACGCCGACTGACCGACGCTCCCCCGCTGTGGTGGCAAGGTGGCACCGGGACTCCCTCGGTGCAAGCTGCGGCCGGGGGACCGCAGCAGTTCCAGTGCGTCCCCAAGTTCTCGCCCCGAGACTGGAGACTGGGTGACGGGACCCTTGAGGAACCCGGCTGCCCGATCCCAAGCGACGAGTCTCAGAACGGCCAGAACCGGGGGATGAAGTAGACCGACAGCCCCCAGAAGATCAGGTTCAGAGGGATGCCCATCCGGAGGAAGTCCGCGTAGCGATACCCGCCCGGGTGGAGGACCATGGTGTTGGTCTGGTAGCCGACCGGCGTGGAGAAACTGGTGGAGGCGGCGAAGGTGACGGCGATGAGGAAGGGGCGCGCATCAAGTCCCAGGGCGGTCGCTGTCGAGATGGCGAGCGGCGCGACGAGCACGGCGGTGGCGTTGTTGCTCATGAACTCCGTGATGATGGCGGTGAGAAGGTAAACCACGGCCAGCACAGTGACCGGGCCGAAGGACCCCACCACGCCCAGCGTGGATCGCGCCAACAACTCGGCAGCCCCCGATTTCTCGAGGGCGGCCCCGAGCGGTAGAATGCCGGCCACGAGGAAGATGACCTTCCAGTCGACGGCGTGGTAGGCGTCGTCGAGGGTCAGGCAGCGCGTGACCACCAGGGCGATGCAGCCGAGGATCGCGGAGACCAGGATGGGCATGACGTCGAACGCGGCCAGGGTCACGACGGCCATGATGATGGCCAGAGCGATGGGGATCTTGGCGCGGCGAAGGCTGGGTTCCTCGACGTGCTCGAGGACGAGGAAGTCGGGGTCAGCGCGCAACCGGGCGAGTTCCTCGGCGGGGCCGAGGAGCAGGAGGGCGTCGCCGAAGCGGAGTCGGACCTGGTTGAGCTTCTCGTGGACGGTCCGTTGACGGGCGCGGATGGCGAGCACGATGGCGTGGTAGCGGTGCCGGAAGTCCACCTCGGCCAGCGTGCGGTCCATGAGGTTGGAGGGCGAGGAGACGAGCACCTCGGCGAGCTGGAGGTCCCGGGCCTTGAGGTTGTCGTCCTTGAGCTTGAACTCCGGTTCCAGCTCGAGTTTCCAGGTGGAGCGCGCTTCCAGGAACTCGCGGGCGCCGCCGCGGACGAGGAGCACGTCGTTGGCCCGGATGGGTTCGTGAATCGGTGCGAAGAGCTTTTCCCCGTCGCGCAGCAGTTCGAGCACGGTGAGTTCCTCGCGACGGCCGAACTTGCTGGTGGTCACCGTCTGGCCTTCCAGGCGCGAGCCGGGCCGGACCCGGAGTTCGGTGATGTAGTCGCCGAGCTGGTAGTTGGCGGTGAGCTCGGTGCCGCGGCGATCCGGCAGGAACCAGCGACCGGCGACCGCGATGTAAAGGGTGCCGGCGGCGAGCAGGATCACGCCGAGGGGGGTGAATTCGAACATCGACAGCGGCCCGTTGCCGTGTCTTTCAGAGATCGAGCTGACGAGGAGGTTGGTGGATGTGCCGATGAGGGTGCACACCCCGCCGAACTGGGAGGCGTACGAGAGTGGAATCAGGAGCCGCGACGGGGAGGTCTTGCGGCCGGCGCAGGCGGCGAGAACCATCGGCAGGAAGACGGCCACCGCGGCGGTGTTGTTGATGAACGCGGACACAACGCCCACCGTGAGCATCATGACCAGGAGGAGCGCGCTGGGGTGGGCGGCCAACCGTCGCAGCAAGCGGGCGGCGCTGGCGACGGCGCCCGTTTTCTGCAGGCCCGCGCTGAGCACGAACATGGCTGCGACGGTGATGGTGGCAGGGTTGCTGAACCCGGAGATGGCCTGTTCGGGCGTGATCCACCTTTCGGGGCGGATCCAGCTCACCAGGTGCTGGAACAGCCCCACCAACGCCAGGGCGCCGAGCACCATCAACGCCACCAGATCCGGGCGGTACTTCTCCGTGATAAAGAGGTACATCGCGGCGGCGGCGATGAGCAGGACGAGGACGATTTCCAGCGACATCGCGGGGAAGGTGGCGTCGGACCGCCCGCTCGGCGAGCCCTGCGTCGGTGACGGGTCCGCCGGTGTGGGCCGTGGCGGAACCCACAAGCGGCTACGACGGGACGAACCCCCGTAGCCGCCGAGGTGACGAGGCGCCATCCCGCTCCGCGACGGGAGCCGCATCTGTGTCCGCGGCTCTACCCGGGAAGCAGCGCGATCTCACGATCGCGGCTACGTCGCATTGGGCTTTCGGACTGCAGGGCGGACTGGGGCGGCGGCGGAAATCAGCGCCGTCTCACGACAGCGGCTACGACGGGACGAACCCCCGTAGCCGCCGAGGTGACGAGGCGCCATCCCGCTCCGCGACGGGAGCCGCATCTGTGTCCGCGGCT
>JBBQML010000782.1:0-2874 GCA_038328885.1 Verrucomicrobiota bacterium
CACCTCGGACTCGGCTTCACCACCCGCGAACCGGCCGCGTTCGGTGACGCCACGGAACCCGCGGCCGACCCTGCACTCATCGATTGGTCACAAGCCCTCCGCGCCGGCCCCCACACGGTTGGGTTCGACGAGGTCTTCTCCATTCCCGCTTCCCTCGACATGGTTCCGTATCTCTTCGTCGAAGGGGACCGGGTGCCCGTGCCGCCCACCGGGACCACTCCCGGGGGCCGCCATCAACGTCAGGGCGGCGAGGGCTTCTGGCGGGCGGGCCCGATCTCACCCGGGTTCACCATCGAGGGCTGCCAACCCGCCCTCACGGCGCGGGCCGTGGACTTCCTTGGACGCCAGACTCCCGGAACGCCGTTCTTCCTCTACCTCCCGCTGACCTCACCCCACGACCCCTGGGTGCCCACCGCTGAGTTCCGAGGTCGCAGCACCGCCGGTCCGCGCGGCGATTTTGTGGCTCAGGTGGACGGCACGGTCGGCGAGGTCCTCCAGGCGCTCGAGACCCGCGGACTCGCCGAGAACACGCTGGTCATCTTCACCAGTGACAACGGGGCGCATTGGCTCCCCGGCGAAATCTCCCGGACCGGTCACGCCGCCAACGGACCCTGGCGCGGCATGAAGTCCGATGCCTGGGAGGGCGGCACCCGCGTTCCCTTCCTGGCCCGCTGGCCGGGCCACATCCAACCCACCACCACCAGCACCCGCCTGATCGGCCTCCAGGACGTCTTCGCCACGATGGGGGAGATTCTTCGCCAACGGCTGCCCCAGGGCGCCGCCCCCGACAGTGTCGGCTTCCTCGACGCGTTGCGCGGACGCTCGAACCGGCCGCGTCCCCCGCTCGTCCTCCACTCCATCCGCGGCACGTTCGCCGTTCGTGACGGTCCCTGGAAACTGATCGCCGGCCAGGACTCGGGAGGCTGGACCGCCGGCCGCGTCGAGACCCCGGGCCAACTCTTCCACCTCGACCGCGATCCGAGCGAGGTCGACAACCTCTGGGACCGCGAGCCCGGCCGCGTGAAGTCCCTCCAGGCGGCGCTCACGGAGGTCCAGGACGCAGCCGCCCCCGCGCGTCCCCCCAATATCATCTTCCTGCTCGCCGATGACCTCGGCCTCGGGGACCTCGGCGCCTACGGACAAACGCACATCCGCACCCCGCACCTGGATCGCCTCGCCGCCGAGGGCCTGCGCTTCACGACGCACTACTCCGGCAACGCCGTTTGCGCTCCATCCCGCTGCGTCCTGCTCACGGGACGGCACCCCGGCCACGCCTTCATCCGGGACAACCGCGAGGTGCGCCCCGAAGGCCAGTGGCCATTGCCCGCCGGGACCCTGACCCTCCCCGGGCTCCTGCAGGAGGCAGGCTATGTCACCGGCGCCTTCGGTAAATGGGGTTTGGGTGCTCCCGGGTCCACCGGCGACCCACTCCGCCAGGGCTTCGACCGCTTCTTCGGCTACAACTGCCAGCGCGTCGCCCACAACTTCTACCCCACAAACCTGTGGAACAACGACCGCCCGTTCCCCCTCGACAACCCCGACTTCGCCGCCCACCAACGCTTCCCAACCCATGCGAGCCCGGAGGACCCAACGGCCTTCGCCCGCTACGCCGGCCGTGAGTACGCCCCGGACCTCATCACCGGCCAGGCACTGGCCTTCATCCGTGACAACCGCCACCGGCCGTTCTTCCTCTACTACCCCACGACCGTTCCCCACCTCGCGCTCCAGGTGCCCCCGGATTCCCTGGCCGACTACGCCGGCCAATTCCCCGAGGAACCTTACCTCGGCCAGGCCGGCTACCTCCCCCACCCCACCCCTCGCGCCGCCTACGCCGCCATGGTCAGCCGCCTCGACCGTGAGGTCGGCCGCTTCCTCGACCTCGTGCAGGAGCTCGGCCTGGAAGAGGACACGCTGTTCGTGTTCACCTCCGACAACGGCCCGCTCTACGACCGCCTCGGCGGCACCGACACCGAGTTCTTCAACTCGGCCGCTGGCTTGCGCGGTCGGAAAGGCGCCCTCCACGAAGGCGGCGTCCGCGTGCCCTGCCTCGTCCGCTGGAAGAACCACATCGCCGCCGGACGAACCAGCGAGCGGGTGACTGGATTCGAGGACTGGCTCCCCACGTTGCTGGAAGTCGCCGGAGGCCGCGCCCGAACGCCACCCGACCTCGATGGCCTCAGCTTCGCCCCAACCCTCCTCGGGCGACACCAACCCGGGCGTCCCTTCCTCTACCGCGAGTTCCCCGCCTACAACGGTTGGCAGAGCGTCCGCGTCGGCGACTGGAAACTGCTCCGGCGGGAACTGAATCCCCGAGTCCGCGCGGGCGGCGCGAACAGCGCACCCCCGCAGCCGGCCGTGGTGACCGAGTTGTTCAACCTCCGTGAGGACCCCAAGGAAACGACCAACCTCGTCGATCGCCACCCCCGCCGGGTCGCACGCCTCCTGCGCGTGATGAACGCTCAGCACCAGCCCTCCGCCGACTTCCCCTTCCCGGCCCTCGACCAACCGATCGCCCGCTGATGCTCCACCGCTTCGCTGTCCTCCACCGAGCCCTCACGATGTGGCGTGGTGAGGTTGGTGCCCCAACCAACGCCCAGAACCCGGATCGCGATCGGTTCCCGTAGGGCCGCCTTCTTTCGCGAGGTTCGCGCTTTTCGCGGTGGATCCGTCGGGTCTTCACGGGATGAGGGGCGATTCGAGCCGGCGGTGGCGTCTGTCGCGGTGGCGCCTTGCCTTCAGGTGCCCCGCTCCGCACATCGTTCCCCGTGAGCCCGCCCGATGCAGGTCCAGTGGAAGCGCCCCGACCCGTCCCGCCACTCCCTCCCAACGCCACGCCGGAACAGAAGGACGAGCACTGGTTTCGCCACGTTTACC
>JBBQML010000783.1:0-2873 GCA_038328885.1 Verrucomicrobiota bacterium
CGACACCGCGAGCAGGGCGTCGCGGAGGACCTCGCCTTCGAGTCGACGCAGGTGCGCCCGGTGAAGCAGTGCGTTGTTGGGATCGCTTATCTCGGCGTCCTCCGATGCCGACCGGGTCGTCATCCGCCAGGCACGACTCAGCACCAACCGGCGAATCGTGGCTTTGGTCGACCCACCGCTCCGTCGGAAATCGTCGGCGAGCCAATCCAGCAGTTCCGGATGGGACGGCGGCTCACCCAGCACACCCAGGTTGTCCACCGACGGTGCCAGCCCCCGACCGAACAGGTGCGCCCACACCCAGTTGACGTGGACCCGCGCGAAGAGCGGGTTGTCCGGATGCGTGACGGCCTGCGCCAGTGCCAACCGGCCGGTGCCCACCCGAAACGCCAGCGCGGGAGGCGCGTCCGGCAGCGCCTCCAGGAAGCGCCGCTCCACCCGGTCACCGGGGTTGCGGGGGTTGCCCCGGATGAACACCGGTTCATCGACGCCCGTTCCTTCGGTCATGGCGGAAACCAGGACGGGGGCGGCCACATCCGCTTCGGCCGCCAGCCAGCGTGGCAGGGCTTCCGCGAGGGACCCCGCTCCCGCTCCCTCCGTCAACTGCCGGTTCAGCCAGGCGACCTCCGCTGCGTCGAGCGTCGCGGGGGTGTCCCGCCAACGGGCCGTCACGGTGCGCGCATCGGGTGGGGCCGCCGGGGACTGGTCCGGCGGGGGTACGCCGAGCGACGACTGCACCACCTCGCCGACCGCGATCCAGCCCTCGGTGGACCGGGTCTCGGGCGGGAGGTCCGAAGCCGGGTCGCCCACTCCCTGGTCCACCCACTCGAGCCACGCGTTCCGCCCGGACCACATCCGGACATCGAGGGTCACCCAATGCGGGTCCTCCCGGCGCACCGCCTGGCGCAGTGACCCGTAGATGGGGGCGCGGATCAGGGTGAAGCCCTCGACGACCAGGCTGAAACGGCTGCCCTGCCCCGCCAACCGGAGGTGGAGAAAATCGCGATCGAGGACGAAGGTTGGCGAACGGAGCGCCCCCTGAAACCGCCGGGACAGGGACGCACTGTGGCGCCACCCGGGCGGCACAACCCGGACCGAGGTACCGCCCAACCACACGGGTTGCCCGCGAGGGTCGGGGTCGAGTATGAACGCATCGCCGTCCGGCCACCCTCCATCCATAGGCACCGCACGATCCTCAGGCCGCGACGCCGCGGGGAGCAGGTTTCCCCAGCCGGTGGGAGGTTTGGCTCCCGCCGGGTTCCCCTCCCGAGCCGACCACTCCCCCGCCAACCGGCGGCGAAGCGTCTCCCGGACTTCCCCCAGGACGAGCGATTGCGCCACCCGCCGGGTCGGATCGTCCACCGCTCTCAGCGCGTGCCGGGAACTGCCCAGGATCCCGTAGAGCGCGTAATAGTCCTTCGTCGAAATGGCATCGAACTTGTGATCATGGCAGCGGGCGCACGAAACGGTGAGTCCAAGAAACGACTTGGTGACCACGTCGATCTGGTTGTCGGTGGTCTCGATCTGCTGGTGGCGAACGTCGACCGGGGAATGCACCTGCTGGCAAAGCCAGTACTGCATCGTGCCGAGGATCGACTCGTTGCCGCCATCGGCAGGGTTCCGACGCGGCGGGTCGAGCAGGTCGCCGGCGATCTGCTCCTGCGCGAACCGGTCGTAAGGCACATCGGCGTTGAACGCCCGCACGACGTAGTCCCGGAACCGCCAGGCGCCGGCGATGGGGTAGTCGAACTCGTGCCCCATCGTTTCCGCGTAGCGCACCTTGTCGAGCCAGTGCCTCGCCCACCGCTCCCCGAAGCGAGGGGAGGCCAACAGACGATCAACGACCCGCTCCCACGCGCGATCCGAGACGTCCTCCAGGAAGGCCTGGGTTTCCTGCGGCGTCGGCGGCAGGCCGATCAAGGCGAAGCTAAGCCGGCGAATCAGCGTGCGCCGGTCCGCGTCCGCCGCCGGCCGGAGCCCGGCCCCTTCCAGGCGCGCGAGAAGAAACCGGTCCACCTCGCCGACCGGCCACTCGAGGTCGCGAACGGCCGGGACGGGGGACACCCGCACCGGCTGCCAGGACCAGTGCCCGGCCCGCCGCTTCGCCAGGTCGAAGCCCGCCGCGGCCGGTGCCACCGCCGAAAGAGTGCCCGCCGTCGGTCCCTCCGGCCAGACGGCTCCCGCCCGAATCCAGGTTTCCAGGTCCGCCACGATTGCTGCGGGCAGGCGGGTCTTGGGGGGCATCTGGAGTTCGGGCTCCTCGTAGGAAACCGCCCGCCACAGCAGACTGCTCGCTGGATCCCCGGGCACCAACGCCGGTCCGGTATCGCCGCCCAGCAGCAGGTGTTCCCGCGTGTCCACCCGCAGGCCACCCTTGAGTTTCTCGGCCTCGGCGCTGTGACACCGGTGACAGTGCTCGATCAGGATTGGCCGCACGCGTCGCTCGAAGAATTCGAGATCCGCCGCGCCCCCCTCGGCCGCGCACGCGGAGGGCACCGGAGCGAACGGCAGGAGTGCCACGGCCCACCCGGCAAGGCGAACGAGGACGTTGTCGGTGCTGGGGCGCATGTCCGCCCATGAAATGCGCGATCCCCACCGCCTCTGTCGAGCCCGGGGCGGCAGTTCCCGCAGTTGCCGCTTCGGCTCACCACCCCGCGCGCAGGACCTCGGGCGTCCATCCGTCGGCCCGCAACCGTCGCAGTCCAAGCGCCTCGTGCCGTTTGGCGAGGCGCACCCCCTGCCCGTCCGTCATCAGCGGACAGTGCGCGAAGGCGGGGGCCTCCCATCCCAAGGCCCGGTAGAGCAGGAGTTGTCGCGCGGTGGAGAGCAGCAGGTCCGCTCCCCGGACCACCTCGGTCACCCCCATCGCGGCGTCG
>JBBQML010000784.1:0-2873 GCA_038328885.1 Verrucomicrobiota bacterium
CGTGTGGGCCTGCTGGGGGTATGGGTTTCCCGGGGGGGGGGGGGGGGGGGGGGCCCGGTGCCCCGGGGTGTGGGGTTTTCCCGGGGGTATGTTGGGGCCTGGGTCGGGGGTCGGGGTGGCGAGGGGGACGTCGAGGCGGAACGCGGAACCCTGGCCCATGGTGCTTTCGAGCTGGAGTTCACCGCCCATGGCCTTGGCGAGCCGGCTGGAGATGGAAAGCCCGAGCCCGCTGCCGCCGAAGCGTCGGGCACGGGTGGGATCGGTGCGGGTGAAGGGAGTGAACAGGTGGCACTGGATTTCGGGAGGGATGCCGATGCCGGTGTCGTGCACCTCGAAGCGAAGCCGGACCTGGCCGGGCTCCGTGGCGAGGGCGTGTACCCTGAGCACCACCTCGCCCAGGTCGGTGTATTTGACCGCGTTCCCGATCAGGTTGACGAGGATCTGGCGCAGGCGGCCGTCGTCACCCCGGAGCGCGGTGTGGAGGGAGGGAGCGAGGATGGCGGCCAACTCGAGGCCCTTGGCCTGGGCGCCGGGCGCGAGGAGTTCGAGGATGTCGTCGATGAGCGTTCGCAACTCGAAGTCGGCGAGTTCGAGGGTGAGTTGGTTTGATTCGATCTTCGAGAAATCGAGGACGTCGTTGATCAGTTCCAGAAGGGCCTCACTGCTCTGGCGGACGGCCTCGACGAACTCGCGCTGGCGGGTTTCCAGGGGGGTATCGAGGAGGAGGCCGGTCATCCCGATGATGGCATTCATCGGGGTCCGGATCTCGTGGCTCATCACGCTGAGGAACTCGCTCTTGGTGCGGTTGGCGAACTCGGCGGCTTCCTTGGCCTGCTGAAGGGCTTCCTCGACGCGTTGGCGTTGGGTGAGATCAACCACGGTGGCGATGGAGCCTGCGGGTTGGCCATCCCGGGAGCGCGGCACTCGGGTGGTGCGGACATACGCCGCGGAGCCGTCCGCGCGGGTCAGGTGGGCTTCCTGCACGTGCGCGCCGTCTTCCCGGGTGGTCGAAGGTTCGGTGGACGGCGGGGTGAGGTCGGCGAGGCTGCGGCCGATGACGTCCTCCGGCTGGCAGCCGGCGATCCGGCCGAAGGCGGGGTTGGCGAAGGTGATCCGGTCCTGGGCGTCACAGACCGCGAGGCCATCGCCCAGTCGCGTCATGACCTCGAGGGCGGAGTCGCGCCGGCTCAGGGCCTCGGTCTCGGTGCGGCTGCGTTCGGCGATCTCCTTGCTGAGCTCCCGGGTGCGGTTGGCGACACGCTGTTCCAGATCGGCCTGGGCCTCCCGAAGGGCGGCCTCCCGGGACTCAAGCTGGCCGAGGAGTTCGTTGAAGTGCTTGGCCAACTCGTCGAGTTGGTCGTCGCCTGCCCGGGGGATGCGCGCGGTCTGATTCCTCGGATCGGCAAGGTTCCGCGTAGCCTCGATCAGGCGCAGCAGCGGGTCCCCGATGAACCGCTGGAGCCAGACGGAGAGACCCCAGGCCGCCAGCAGGGAGGCGAGGAGGACGAGGGAGGCGAGCAGTGCGACCTGGCCGGAGGTCGACTCCTGGAGAGTGACGAGGTCGAAGGCGGCCAACCCACCGGCGGCGAGCAGCAGCGCGGCCGCGCTCGTCAGCAGGATGACGAATCGCTGTTTTTGCCGGATCGACGGCTGGCGGAACGAGTTCATCTCAGTCCTTCCCCCGGGGGTGATCGTTGCGGATGGGCACGGTTACGGCGAGCAGTTTGAAATCCGGGGTGAGCGGGCGGTCACGGCAGGCGGACGACCCGGTAGAACCGATGGGAGGTGGGCAGGTTGGTGTCGGTCGCGGACCCCTGGTGGGCGTTGGGTCCGGGGGTGGTGGGCGGGCCGACGTCCTCCCAGGGGGCGCCGTCGAGGCCCGGGGCTGCCTGCAGCTGATAGGTGCGACTGGTCTCCGCAGCCCAAGTGACTGTGAACGAACCAGATGCTGTGTACAGCACGCCAAGGATCGCAACCTCGGCGCCGGCGGGTTCCGTGGGTTCGTTCGGTCCCCCCGGGGTCGGTCGGCCCAAGGCGTCAGGACTGATGGCGCCGCCATCGGGCCAGCGGCCTTCGCTCACGTCGGCGACCTGGGGGCCGAAGCGGACCTGGTCAATCACGGCACCGTCGGGGGCGACCAACGCGATGGCTTCGCCGTCCCGGCTGAGTTTGAAACTGGCGTGGAGGTGTCCGCCAGGCTGGTACTGCGACCCCTGCTCATCCGCCCACACGAGCAGGAAGCCTCGCGGTGGCAGGACGGTGCCGGGGGGGATCGGGAACTTCCGGGGCTCGGCCGGGTCATCGGTGAGGAAGTGTCCGGTGAGATCCGTGGGGGAGGAGGAGGGGTTGAAGAGCTCGAACCAGTCGTCCAACGCACCGTCCGCGGGATCGCGGTGGCCGCCTTCATTGGCGGCGAGCCACTCGTTGATCACGGTTCGGGTGGGTTCGGGGGGCGTGGCGTTGTCGAGGCCGGGAGTGGCGGTTGCGAGGGTGATGCGCTGGGTGGGGTCTCCCTCGGGCAGCAGCGCGATGACGTGGTCGGGGGCGAGCGCGGCGTAGTGGATGTGGTCCAGGACATATTCCTGCCCGGCCGCGCGCTGAACGAGAGCCAGGGAACCGGTAGTTGGCGTGGGACGGAAACCGGCGTGGGGTTCGGCGGGGGAGGTTTCGCCGGGCTCGGCATCGAGCCAGACCAGCAGTCGCTGGCCGGGGGTAAGAACCAAGCCGGGCGGGAACGCCCATCGGGTGAGGTTCGTGGGCGTGTCGGTGAGGAAACAGTCCGCGAGGCTGAGCGTTTCGGACCCGGCGTTTTGGACCTCGACCCACGGGTCGCGGTCCCCGGCTCCGTCGCGAGGTCCGGTGCGGTTTTCGAC
>JBBQML010000785.1:0-2873 GCA_038328885.1 Verrucomicrobiota bacterium
TAGGTTGGGGGCGGTTCATGTTGGGGGACGAAGGCAGGGGCGCCGTGGGGGGCCGGTTGCAGTGTATTCCTCGGGTGGGGATGGGTGGTCGCACGGGCTCCGCTTGGTTGTACAGTCGGTGTCGTTCAGGATCCTTGGGCCCAAGCCCGGAATTCCGCCGGTCGGACGTCAGCCCGCGTCACCGGGAGCCGGTCTTAGCTTGGGCCGTCTTATCGCGTCATCGCGGCCTGGAGGCAAGCAGAGCTTGGCCATTGTATCTGCTACGTCACACGGCAATGACCGGCTGCGCTAGGTGAAACGACTATTTATCAGGGATAGTCGACTATGGTTAGATCGCGATGTTGCTTCGTGGAAAACACGTAAGCGCCATTGTCCTCGCCGGGTGCAGGCCGGGCACAAGTAATGGCGAGATCAGCCGATAAGACGAAGCAGCGGAAGGTCCCAACCGTGAGCAAACCAGATAACCCGCTCCTCGTCAGTCGCGACCTCCTGGTGACGTGTCGCAACAGCCAGGGGGCGCCCGTGCGGGCGGTCCCGGTCCGGCTGTCACGGTACACGGCACTCCTGGAGGTCTATAACCCGTACAGCATTCTCCAATTGTCCGAGGTGCTGGGTGAGTTTCGCATCAACTCCGGCGAGCGTTGTGTCTACGCGGGTCGGGGTGTGGTGAGCAGCATCGTCAACACCGGCATCATGGTGTTGTGCGAGGTGACGCTGGATGATGGCTGGCTCGACGTGGATCTGTTCTCCCCGATCGCCCAGCCGGAGCGGTTGCAGGAGGAGTTCGAAGGGTTCCTGTCGAACTGGCGCCGGCTGCAGGGGATCAGTCCCGACTTCAAGCTCGCCGTGGCGGACTTTCAGATGATGCTCACGGAACTCCGCCGGTGGCTCGACCAGGTCGAACTCGGGGTACGTTCCGAACCGGTCGGCGTCCGCTCGGACATGGAGCGGCGGGTGTTGACGGCGCTGGAACTGCGGATCGTGGACGAGGCGAACGAGTGGTTTGGCCGTTTCGACTCGGTGGCGGAGGGTGTCGCCGAGGAATTGCGGCCGGCGCATCGGGCGTATGCGCGCCGGCAGATTCACCCCCTGGTGATGTGCTCCCCGTTCGTCTACCGCACTTTTCACAAGCCGCTCGGCTACGCCGGGGATTACGAGATGGTGAACATGATCCTGCGGGAGCCGCACGAGGGGGCGACGCTGTTCGCGAAGCTGGTGAACGCGCTCTTCCTGCAGAACCCTCCGGCCCAGGCGCACCGGAACCGGATCCAGCACCTCCGCCGGCGTCTGGTGGAGGAGGCGACCCGTGCCGCCGCGCAGGGACGGCGCCTCAGCGTGTTCAATCTGGGTTGCGGCCCGGCGCGCGAGGTGCAGCTCTTCATGACCGAGGAGGCGGTCTCGGACCATGTCGACTTCACCCTGGCCGATTTCAACAGTGAGACGTTGAACTTCACTCGTAGCCTGCTCGAGGACCTGCGTTCGCGGCATCGTCGGACCACCGGCCTGCAGTTCGTGGAGCGATCGGTCCACCAGTTGCTCAAGGAGTCCCTGCGTCCCACCGAGGACGGAGGTCGGGTGGGCTACGATTTCGTCTACTGCGCGGGGCTTTTCGACTACGTCTCGGACCGCGTCTGCAAGCGGCTCACGGAGGTGTTCCACCGGATGCTTGCCCCGGGTGGCCTGCTCATGGTGACCAACGTGGATGCGGCCAAGCCGTTCCGGCATTCCATGGACTACCTCCTGGAGTGGCACCTGATCTTTCGGAACCGGACGCAGATGACCGCGCTGATCCCGGATGACGCCATCGGTCAGCAGAGCGATGTGCTTTCGGATCCTCTGGCGGTGAACCTCTTCCTTGAGATCCGGCGGCCCGACACGCCGGCGGATCCCGTGTCGTGATGGTGACCCTTGCTCCAGAGGTTGCGGCGGCGTTCGAGCGACACGAACGGGCCCTGGGCTTGCAGCGGCTCCGCCTCGGTTGCTGGATCGCCATGGTGCTCACCCCGCCCGGGGCGGTGATCGACTATCTGCTCCTTCGGGACCAATGGCCGGGTCTCATGCCGTTCCTGCTGCCGTTCCGCATCCTGTGTTCGGCGGCGGTGGTGCCGATCCTGGTGCTTGCCGGGACGCAGTTCGGGGCGCGGTATTTCCGGGAGCTCGGGGTGGCGTTGTCGTTCGCCCCCGGCTTTTGCATGGCGGGCATCATTGCCGTGACCGACGGCCCGCTCTCCCCCTACTACGCCGGATTCAACCTCGTGCTGCTGGGGATCGGGATGGTGATGCAATGGACCACCCGTCAGAGCTTCGCGGCCGTGGTGCTCATGTTCCTGCTCTACGCGGGCGCGATTCTGGGGAACCATTTCATCCAGCCTTGGCTCGGCGAGTCCGGGCCGTGGGAAGTGCTGGGCAACAACCTCTGGTTCCTCCTCCTCACCTCGATCATCGTGGTCATCGGCAGCCATAGCGGGTACAAGCTCCGGCTGAGTGACTTCGTGGCGCGGTACGACCTCGACCTGAGCCGGCGGGAGTTGGAGGCGTCCAATCAGCGGCTCCGGGAGCTGGACGAGATCAAGGGCCGGTTCTTCGCGAACATCAGCCATGAGCTGCGCACCCCCTTGACCCTCCTGCTCGGGCCGCTGGAACATATCTCCCACCATCCCCAGATCGCGGGGGATCCGCGCCTCCGCGACTACCTGGAGACGATGCACAACAACGGTCTCCGGCTCCTCAAGCTGATCAACGACCTGCTGGATCTCGTTCGCCTGGATGCGGGACGCATGAAACTCCGACGGATGCGCGTGGACATTCCGACCTTTGCCCGCGGGCTGATGAACGCGGTCCGGCGGTTTGCCGAGGACCGCGGGTTGCGGGTG
>JBBQML010000786.1:0-2867 GCA_038328885.1 Verrucomicrobiota bacterium
ACCGGCCTCAAGGCCTTCGTCGCCGCCGTCCTCGGCGGCATCGGCAACCTCCCCGGCGCCGCCCTCGGCGGCCTGGTCCTGGGCGTGATCGAAACGCTCGCCGGCGGCGTCCAGGGGCTTTCCAACTACCGCGACGGCATCGCCTTCGCCGTCCTCATCCTCATCCTCATGTTCCGCCCCGCCGGCCTCCTCGGCCGGGCCCAGGTCGAGAAGGTATGAAGCCGATCGGCGCCAAACGCTGGCTCGCCTTCGCCCTCCTGCTGGCGGCGGTCGGCCAGGCCCTGAGCGGCTTCACCAACCGCTATTACCTCGGCGTCTCCATCGACATCGCGATCAACATCGTCCTCGCCGTCAGCCTGAACCTGATCAACGGCCACACCGGCCAGTTCAGCCTCGGCCACGCCGGGTTCATGGCCGTCGGCGGCTACGTCTCCGCGATGCTCACCATCGTCGCGGGACGCGCCGGCCTACCCCCCGCCTTCCTCCCCGCCGTCTTCGGCGCCGCCCTCCTCGCCGGCGGCCTCGTCGCCGCCCTCGCCGGCGTCGCGGTCGGCATCCCCTCCTTCCGCCTCCGCGGCGATTACCTCGCCATCGTCACGCTCGGCTTCGGCGAGATCATCCGGGTGTTCTTCCAGAACTTCCAGGCCGCCGGCGCCGCCAGCGGACTGAAGGGCATCCCCAACCACACCACCTTCCTCTGGGCCTGGGGACTCGCCGCGGTGACCGTCTACGTCGTCGCCGCCCTGGTGAATTCCACCTTCGGCCGCGGCTTCCTCGCCGTGCACGACGACGAGATCGCCGCCGGCGCCATGGGGGTCAACCCGACGCGCTACAAGATCACCGCCTTCGCGTTCGGCGCCTTCTTCGCCGGCATCGCCGGGGGTCTCTACGCCCACCACAAGGTCTTCCTCAGCCCGACCGGATTCGATTTCATGCGCAGCATCGAGATCGTCGTCATGGTCATCCTCGGCGGGATGGGCCGCACCGCCGGCGTGGTCATCGCCGCCATCTTCCTCACCCTGCTTCCCGAGGTCCTGCGCGGGTTCGCCGACTACCGGATGATCCTCTATTCCCTCATCATCATCGTGCTGATGATCGCCCGCCCGCAGGGGCTCTTCTCCTTCGCTGGCGGGACGAAGGCCCGGGCATGAGTGCGCCGCTCCTCGAGCTGGAATGCGTCACCATCCGCTTCGGCGGCCTGACCGCCATGTGCGAGGTGAACCTGGCCCTCCCCGAGAATGCGCTCTTCGGCCTCATCGGCCCCAACGGCGCGGGCAAGACCACCGCCTTCAACCTCATCACCGGCGTCTACCAACCCACCGAGGGCGCCATCCGCTTCCGCAGCCAGCCCACCGCCCGCCTCCGGCCCCACGAACTCGCCGCCTGCGGCATCGCCCGCACTTTCCAGAACATCCGCCTGTTCCCCGGGATGTCCGTTTTCGACAACGTCCGCGTGGCCATGGCGCTCCATCACCCCCACGCCGTCCGCCAGGCCCTCTGGCGGGGCCGCACCTTCCGCGACGGCGAGGCCGCCGTCGCCGCCCGCGTCATGGAACTGCTCACCCTCTTCGGACTCGGCGATGTCCGCGAGGTGCCCGCCACCAGCCTGCCCTACGGCGATCAGCGGCGCCTGGAGATCGTCCGCGCCCTCGCCACCCAACCCCGCCTCCTGCTGCTCGACGAGCCGGCGGCCGGCATGAATCCCACCGAGAAGACCGAACTCGCCGACCTCATCCGCTCCGTGCGCCGCCAGTTCGGCCTCTCCGTCCTGCTGGTCGAGCACGACATGCAACTGGTCATGAACCTCTGCGAGCGCATCACCGTCCTCGACCACGGGGTGCGCATCGCGGAGGGCACCCCCGACGAAATCCGTCGCAACCCGAAAGTCATCGAGGCCTACCTCGGCGAAGAACACGCCCTCGAACCGTGAGCCTGCTCGAAGTCCGGGATCTCCACGTCAATTACGGCGCCATCAACGTCCTGCACGGCGTCTCGTTCCGCGTCGCACCCCGGGAGATCGTCACGCTCATCGGCGCCAACGGAGCCGGGAAAAGCACCACGCTCCGGACGCTGTCCGGCCTCGTCCCTGCCCGCAGCGGCGCCGCGGTGTTCGACGGGGAGCCGATCCTCAACCACCCCCCCCACGAAATCGTCCGCCGGGGACTCGGCCACGTCCCCGAAGGTCGGATGATTTTCGCCAACCTGACCGTCCACGAGAACCTCATCATGGGAGCCTATCTCCAGCGCCAACGCGCGGTGATGGCTGCCGAGCTGGAGTATGTGTTCACGCTCTTCCCGCGCCTCCAGGAACGCGCCCGCCAGATTGCCGGCACCCTGTCCGGGGGCGAACAGCAGATGCTCGCCATCGGCCGCGCCCTCATGGGACGCCCGCGGTTCCTCATGCTCGACGAACCCTCGCTCGGCATCGCCCCCCTCCTCGTGAAGGCCATCTTCCAAAAGATCGCCGAGATCAACCGGGAACGCGGTATCACGGTGCTTCTGGTCGAGCAGAACGCGAACCTCGCCCTCGAGGTCGCCCACCGCGGCTATGTCATGGAGAACGGACGCCTCATCCTCGAGGACACCTCCGCCGCCCTCCGCGCCAACCCGCAGGTGCGCAGCGCCTACCTCGGCGGCTGATCCCCGTAGCCGCCGTGGTCACACGGCGCACCCATTCGGCCTCTCGGTCTCCGGTCAGATGGCTCCATACAGCCTGTCCAAATAGCCCCCCCTGCCCCGTAGCCGCCGTGGTCACACGGCGCACTCATTCAGCCTCCCGGTCTCCGGTCGGATGGCTCCAAACAGCCTGTCCAAATAGCCCCCCCTGCCCCGTAGCCGCCGTGGTCACACGGCGCACTCATTCAGCC